>NZ_NHPE01000067.1:0-36829 GCF_002252895.1 Halorubrum sp. Eb13
CGATCCATTTCACTCGCCCAATCGACGATCTCGCGGTACGTCGCATCCATGTGAACCCGCAAAAAGTGGAGTGTGACATGCTTCCACCCGGGAAATCCGTTGCCAGTCGGATCACTCACCGCCGTTGTACTGGCGGCACAGCGCTTTTGAGCCAGCGACGCGGCTTGCTTAACGAAGCGGAAGAGTAGGGTAGACACATTCGGCTCTTCCGCTTCGCTTCCACCTTCAGAGCGACGCTATCCCGTCGCCTTCTGCGGATTCAACAGAGCAGAACGATCAGCAATCCGATGAACAGTATCCCACCGGTTTTGCTGAGCGTCCGTCGTAGTCCGTCACTGATCGCATGGCTGAGGTGGAGGGCCATATCTGCCGGTTCGTTCCGTAGTAGATAAGTCCATGGCTGGTTCTCTGGACGAGAAACGCGACGCTTCTGGATCAGTCGGGCGAACTGTGGATCTGCTAATATGTGGCCGGTTTCTCTGTGATCACGTGAGAGTCAGATTGAAACGGTAGTCAGTGAGACACGGCGAAACCCGCGAATGTGATCTCATCACACTAGCCGTGTAGACTAGGGACCTGCGTTTCCGGCGCTGAAACGCGACAGTACAATTTTGAATCAAACGCATCAGTATCTATCCGGGATGCTGGGGAAGATACAATCGAAAGAGCTGGCGCTGCTGGTTTGGTTGGTGGCGACGTTCGCTATTGGAACTGTGGTGTATTCGCCGTTGAATGGGCTTGCGCTCTCTGTGCCAACGACCTGGGGATTGTGGGCGCTGCTGATGTTGCGTGAGAGAAAATAAAACATTCGTAATCAGAGGAGGGGAGCCCAAGATAACTAGCGGCGAATTTTTGAACGAAGCTAGCCTAGATTCGTGTACACCCGCCGTGTCTGTGCGGCGACAACAACAAGACCAACACCGACGGCGGCGAAGACAACTGGGACTCCCAACGACGTGCCCCGAGCGGTGACGCCGGCAAAGTCAGCGACGAACCCGCCATTGAGCAGACCGACGTACCAAATTCCGAGATACAACGCTTCGAACAGCCGAGGCGATCCAGTCCATAACCCGGTAGCGAGTGCGAGCGACGGCGGGAAGATGACAAGACCCGTCACTCCGATGAGTGCGGTGGGGCCTCCTGTGGCCACGGCGATTACGGAGAATCAAGGAGAAAGCCTCGCGCTTCAGCGCGGGGATGAATCCGACAAACGATGATACAAACCACCGACGATAGCGCGGCCTGATATTCCAGTAGATATTTAATATAGCACACTTAATTACAGGTGTAATAGTCACGGTGACTGTCACCACGAAGTTCCACAATCCATCCCTCTCACGGCGGAAAGAGTGGCAACGCGCCACTCGACTCTACCGTGACACCAAGCAATTCTGTATCAACGGATGGGAGAACGGCGACTTCGGGAAGTCCGTGACCACGGCCAGTATCGACAACGACCTCTACTCGGCCATCCAGAACCAAGCCATCCGTGAGGCGAAATCCGATCATAATAAGCACGGGGAAGTTCGCTACCGAGAGAGTCAACCGTTCGCCATCAACAACCAGAACTGGGAACTTGACACGACCGAGAACGGCACAGTCGTCGTCGGCTTCCCGTGCGTCTCCCAATGGTGGTACACACCGATAGAGGTGTACGACGACATTGCCGACTCCGTAGACCGACTGGTGGAGGGTGACGCTGACAAGACCCGCCTACAGGTGTACCGTCGCGGCGACGACTGGTACTGTACGTTCAACGTGGAATACGACGCCGACACGTCGGGTGAGACACCGATCGGTGTCGATATTGGCCAACGACACATCCTCGCTGTGACAGCTTATGGCGAGGATGAGTCAATGCTGGTGTCTGGTGGTGAGGCGAAATATGTTCGACGCAAATATCGTTCCCTACGCGATTCGCTCTCGGAAGCGGGTGCGCTTCGCGCACGTAACCGTGTAGGTGACAAAGAACAGCGTCGAATCAAAGACCTGAATCACAAACTCTCCCGTCGCCTCATCACGTTCGCGGAACAGTTCGAGAACCCTGTCATTCGGATGGAAGACCTCGAAGGTATCCGCGAGGACAGCTCATGGTCAGGTGTTCACTCGTGGCATTTCCACCAACTCCAACAGTTCATCACGTACAAAGCCGAACGTGCTGGGATTCGTGTTGAGCAGGTCGATGCGTACCATACCAGCCAGCGGTGTTCAGCGTGTAGTTCGATAGGAAGCCGTGATGGCGACCACTTTTCGTGTTCGGAGTGCGGTCGAGGACGCCACGCGGACCTGAACGCTTCAGAAAACATCGCACAACGGGAGGGTGAACCATGTACGGCGTAGCAGTTCGGCTGACGCGAACCGTACTACCTCGCTGGTTAAATAGCCGGCCGTCTTCGACGCCCGCAGATTGCGGGGAGGAAGGCCCCATTGACAGGGCTACACGCGCTGAAAAGCACACCGTTGGTCACAACTCGGTGGCGACCGTTGACGGTCCACGCGAAAGCGTACTTGAGGCCCGAGGAAACGCGCAACCTGAATATCCCCTTCGGGGAATCCTCGCGCTTTAGCGCGGGGAGGATGTTAAAAACGTTCCGGCTCCGACGACCGTAGTGTTCAGATAAGCTGGTTCCATGCGAAAGCGAACGATCTGAGCCACTCGTCGGCAGTTTCTGCTTTGGCGTTGCTAAAACAGTTTGAGAAACTGGTAGTTCTGCGTTTTATCTCACGAAAGACACGTTCGACGCTGTTCCGATTTCCATGTCGTTCGTGTCTGAAATCGAGGTCATGTTTGCGACAGGCTCGCTGAAGTGAAGCTGATCCATCGACGAGAATGGTTGCATCATCGACATCATGTTTGTCGCGGAGGGTAGCGAAAAAACCGATCTGCGAGACCGTTATTTGTCGTCGGCTCAAGCTGTGTATGGAGCAGATCGTTCGACTCAGGATCGACAGCAGCGTACAGCCAATATTGTTCATCGTCAAGCCGAATCACAGTCTCATCGACCGCAACGTGATTCGGGCTCCGATCGGATTCTGGCTGTAGATCGGCTTTGTGAACCCAGTTATAAACGGTGGATCGAACTCTTTCAACACCAAATACCTCAAGAAATGAAACAGTATTCGAAAGCGATAGTCCTGCTAAATGAAGCTGAATACTGAGCTTCATCAACAGCCGCGGTGTTGCCTCTCGCTCCACAAACTCTAAGTTGATATCGTCTAAACAGCCGTTGAGGCGGTCGTTTTCGGGCATAGATCACTTTGAAAACGCACCGCCTCACCTTTCAATCCTTATCTGAACACCGCGCCGACGACAGCGGTGATTAAACAGCTAGCAATCCACTCGGCGACGAGTTGACCAACCGGGTAGTCGGATGTGAGAACTTGAGGGCGGATCCCATGGCGAGCGGTCTGTGAACCGATTTGTGACCAGACGAAGAGCGGCCAGACCGCAACCAACGAGAGCAGCCCCCGGGCAGCCCCTTCGGTGCCACCACCAGTGAGGGCGATTCCAGTTGGCACAAGCACCAACAGACCGGCACCGAGGTACCACCAGCGCGGTTGCCCGCGGAGAAGGCGTCGGAGCTTCATTGTGAGAACGCGTCGGAATCCGACGGCATTACGACGGGTAACAGGAGGAATCGTGACATCATCACCAACGTCCGAAGTGGACACAGCCGAATCAGTCGTGTCTGTTGGAGTTTGTGGATTGGACGCTGTCTGTGTCGCAGTCTCAGGGGGAGTCTCGTCGAGGGGGAGACGCTGACGTGCCTTTGTCACAACCCCGTCGGTCGCTTGGAACCAATTAAACGGCAGTGCCGCGACCAGCGTCACAGCAAGCCCGACGACGACCGTACCCAATCGCTGAGCGAAGAACCACGCCGGCCACGGGCCTCCCTCATACCGGAACGTTTGCGCGTTGGATCCACCCGTTCCGAAGTTCGCGAAGCTACTCTCGAATCCCGGCACAGCGGCCTGTATTGATTCGAAGGTGAGATCGTACGCGAGGGTGAGCCCCACAATATCGAGCGCTTTGGCTCTGTTGAACTCCTCTCTAAGTGACATTTCTAATCCCGGGTTTGCTCAGCAGTATAGGTTTATTTCCCGTAGAGAAGATACGACAATACCAGAAATCCCACTATTGGGCCGAGAATAAATCCACCCACCGCCGCGATCTGTCCGCTGACGGATCCACCGATCCCGGCCAGAATGACTCCGATAACGACGCTACCGACAAGAAGAAACGCGCCTGTTTGCCATTCTTCCACCAGGGCTACCCCGCTTGTGTGGGACATAGAGTACGATTGAACTGCCTTCCACTTAATCAGTCCGCGTGTATACGCAGCTCTCATCAACCGGTTGTCTCACGCAAAAATATGTCTGAAGAATAGGATTTCAACAGAGCCCTCGAACCCCCCAAAGGCCCCCCGAGTACTGCTTACCGAACGATTCTATCTCAAGTCGAATGTTTGCCCTAGTGTATTGAAGTGGCATATACCCGGGTCCAATGTTTCTGGGTCAGTGACAGGGTCGACACAGATCGGCGAAGTAGTAGAATCCGTGTTTCACGTTCCGTAACGGTGACTCAACTTATTACGGACTGGACTTCCACCGTCCATACATGCCCGCAAAACAGGCTTATCGCGCTGAGCATCGCACAACCGACCACTCAGGAAACCCAGATACACGTCGGGTTAGTGGTGAGAGTCTATGCCTCAGGAATTACGACGATAGTACCCACAATGTTCACATCACAATCACCGACGACAACGGCGAAACCGCGTTCACCCGGACCGTCTCTGTCGGTCCACAAGACACCGTCAGCATCCAGACTCGTCTCGAACGCGCAGTCTACCGAGTAGACGTCCGACTGGATAACGGTGTGGGTGACCGCGCAGACTGTCTTCTCGGCAGCGATCCGAATGAGTGTGCCAAGATCGAAACTGGAAACGGAGTGGTTAGCGTCGTTGAAGGCTATTTTTGATCGGCTGGCGTGTGTGGCGGAGAGCTAGTGAGAGTTGAGAGTTAGTCTCGTTTTAAAGGACAGATGACTGGCTCTATATCGTCACCAGAGTTGTTACTTTTCCGACTCTTCCAAGACCGAATCCTCTTCCAGATGCGATGGCGCGTCATCTCTGTCGGACTCGAGGAGTCGTTCGACTGTGTCTTCAAATTCCGCATCGCTGAGCTCTCCGCTGGTATATCGCTCTTGTAGTGTTGACAGCGCATCATCCGCAGAGCCGGTGTCGTGACTGTCGCTCGGAACGTCTCCCGAAGCCGCGGCTGCCCATAGCGGGTACTGTTCCGGGTCATACTCGTCGGTATCGGGCGGTACCTCCTTAATCGTGAACTCAAGAACGCCAGACGCGACCATCCCCGCGGTCAGTGCCACGTACCACACTGCCGGAGTGAGTACATACACTCCGGCGACGGTCACAAATCCGGCCACAAGTGAGACCGGATGATCGTCCAGTTGATCGAATATGGAGGGCATCACCGTGTCGACAATTATGGGTCACGGCCAAAATACATACGGCTAAATGTTCTTGACCAGAGGCATACTACCAGCGTAGAAAACGCTGATGCCCCCCCATCCCTCCGGCCCTCGAAGGAGGTTTGTCCCCGTAAATCTGCGGAGGGCATCAGCAACTGTGTGTATGCTACTCTTTCACAAAAATCGATCGACGCTCAGGCGCTTGGTGTAGACCCTGTATAACTGAGATACGCTAATACCGAAGATACGCTCCGCTACCGATACAGATCGTAGCGATGAGTAACAATCCACCACTGAAAACATTCCTCAGCGTGCCTGAAACTCCAGGATTTGCGACAATATTGAAAGCCTGCTGAAACACAATTAGTTGGAATACTAGCAGAAGACTTCCTCCAGAAACCAACAACTGACTCTTCGAGCTTCTGTCCATAATTCAGTCAGCATCCGGCAATTGTATAGGTGTTATTCACGCTCTCTAGCTCAGAAACAGAGGCATAGTATTCGATTCTCAGGCCAAATAATTCTGATGCGCAACGTATTTAACCTGACTCACGCCCAACTTATCACCCCGAGCGCAGTTTCAGCGTGTTAGAATTTCCTTACGGCGGAAACTGCTGCGAAGAGAGTGAATACTCCACTGAGCACAATCGCGATGATCGGTGCGTTTGACGTTTGATCTTTCAAAAACGCATCTCCCGGCTGGTCGGGAGAGACATATGCGGTTGTCTGTATCCCCTGTTCGTACTCTTCAATAGCTGATTCGGCGCCTGACTGCGTTTCGTAGTTCTGTTCAATATCTGCGGGATATATTTTTGTTCCAGTATATTCATTCCCATTATAGGTGTACTCAAACTCGACCACTGAATCGAAATTCGCACCTGGATTTGATGACGTTCCGCTGTCCGTCTCGATGTCGAGTTCAGCGATAGTCGCATCAACCTCGACTGACTCTCGAACTGCCTCTGTCTGTTGAACGTAATCGTATCCCCCGTAGCTGATGATAGCAATCCCAATGAGGATGTACAGTAACGCACCTTTGAGACTATCCAATGGGACCGGCGGAGCCACAGAGGAACACCGCGTGTGGGTAGGTCGTGTCAGAGGTAGATGAAACGGCTGGTCATTGAGGGTTGCTTACTTTTTGTCCCAGTTTATTCAATCTCGTACACTTGTTCGTTGATACTGTAGAACTTTCGTTCAGTATACATTCCAGAAGTATATCAGCCCACCATAGAAGATCGCACTTATAATTGCCACTAAAAGTGCTGAAAATAGTGTGCCATCGGTAATCAGATATTCGTATACCAAGACAACAACGAACCAGAGGAGACCATGTACTATCGGTTGCCGGAGTGACTGGATATTGGTGTTAGTGGAGGGCATCATTGTTAATTGAATTAGCCGAAGAAAGACCTCTGCTGATATTGTACTGACACCAACTGCGTCAGAATATACAACTTGGCGAATGTTTTAATAGAGTACATTCCTCTAGAAGTATGGCGTCAATACGCCTTCACCGATTATCACTGCCGTCTGAGTCTTGCGGCATCGACTCTTTGTTCCGATAAAAACGAACGACTACAGTAGTGCCTGTGGAACCAGTTGACTGGAACTCAAGTTCAGCGCCCAGTTGGCTTACGGCCCAATTGACGAACCAAAGTCCGACTCCAAGTCCGTGCTCGAGTTGTGTTTCGCTCGATTCGGTCAATAAGTCACGCTCTCGGTCTGGGATCCCGGGACCATTGTCCGCGATGCGGAGCTGCGGGATATCATCAGCTGTTCGTTCCACCTCGATATCGACTCGTGCGGGGTCATCTGAGTGAACGATAGCGTTCTCAACGAGTTCAGTCATGAGCCGGCGCACAACAGTTCGATAGGAGGTCAATTGCAGCCGCTCCGGTGCGGTGACTGAGATGCTGCTATCCGGATAATCATCACGTGCCGTCGCAGCGACTTCGTGGGCGACAGCAGCAATGTCGACCGTTGACGGAGCGCTAACGCTATCGGTCATAACCGCTTCAGCCTCTCGTGCCTTCCGGCTGACCGAGGCAAGCTCGCTGGCACTATTTTGAATGGCTGTCTGGTGCGTGTCGTCTTCTACGTGATCCGCATGCGCTAAGATCACGTCGAGTTTGTTCCGGGCGTTGTGTCGAAGCACTCGGTTGAGTACTGAGAGCCGCTGTTCCCGGGTTCGTTGATCGGTCACGTCTCGAAAGACAATTGTCCGCGCCACAGGCTCCTCGTCGCTGTCACCCATGTCGCGTTCGACGTCGGAGACCGTGTACTGAAACGGACGTCGGCCCTTTGTCGTCTGAAACGAGGCGACCTCTGTGGTACCTCCTGATAGATCTACCCCGCCGAACCCGTCAACGGCCGCGTTGAGTGGTGTCCCAATCACGTCTCGTGTCGTCCACCCAAACAGGCTTTCAGCTGTCACGTTGGCATCGAGGATATTTGCTTCCCAGTCGACAACGACAACCGCCTCCTGAAGCGATTCGACGACGCGTGACCGGGCGACATAATCTGCTTTCGGGAACCCCGTCAATACCGGATAGCGTTGAATCGCAACGGCAAGTAACACTCCCGAAACTAACAACCCGCCAGTGACTCCATCGATGATCAAACTCCCGTCCAGCCAGCCCCCAATAACGTATGGTGCTGAGATTGCTCCCAGCTGGATCCCAACCTGTGTCCTTGAAACACGCCCGTGGTTCCAACCGTACCTGAGGAAGAGAAACGCTGCGTAGACGTAAATTATGAACAATAAGAATAATTCAGTACCGACGAGCGACGCGAGTGAGCGACGAATTTCCTCTCGCATTGGGTCACCCTCGAACGTGGCTGCTGCCCCAATCAGCGGGAGCGTAAGGAGAACAAACACCGCCCCTCGGAGAAGAGTAAAGCCTGTCTCTCGGCCGATATATCCAAGCACATAGACTAGCCATATTGCGGGAAGAAACACAACCGGGACAACCTGCGCGATAGCAGCCAAATTCGATCCGACCCCCCACGCGTTCGGAAATTCAGATATCAGCGAGAGGAGCGCCCACAGCAACAGACTGGCGGTTATTAGCGCAAAGGGGACCGCATTTGGGGGGGACCGATCCTTCGCAGTTTGCCACGTTACCCACGCCAGCAGGCCTACAGCAACGACATCAACGGCAACTGAGAGTCCTAATGAGAGCAGCATTGGCGGAGGGGATTCGCTTTCGGATTTTTATATGGAACAGCGTTGAACTGCTGGGCAGTTACTGGTGTCATTGCGCTCACTCACGCTGGTTGTTCAAGTGATTCATCCATAATTTCATTACACCCGTTACTGGCCCGGAAACACGGATATGTCGAGTGGTATAGCCGACTCTGAGGATAGTTGTTTCGTAAGTTTATTTCTAAGTTTGTCGGCTTCGTCCAGCGGTATAGCGATCAACTGACTGCTGTTGCTGCTGTTGAAACACTCCGTTCAGGCTTATTGGTTCCCCTAAAAATATTCAGGTGAAATGCAGTTTACTCTCCGTGGGGTGGCTGTCACGGTTACGCCGCTGATCCTTCTCGCGCTCATTCTCGGACTTGGTATCGCTGGGTATGGAGGTTATGACTACGTCCAGCAATCGAACGCTGTTGACGATGCTGTCGCTGTTGAAACAACTGTTGTTGGCACCGATATCAGCAGATCTGATGGGCGTCGCTTCTACTACCGCGTCTCAGTTGAGCACACCTACGAATATCAGGGGCGTGAATATACGAGCAAACAGGTGTTCCCAGGCTCAACGAGGCCGATATACACCGTCCAGAGCGACGCTCAGCGTATTATTGAGCCGTACGAACCGAATGAGACAGCTACAGCCTACGTTACCCCCGACAACCCTAGTGGAGCGTCTCTCAAGCGACAAACGATATTTGCTCCATTCAGATTCATTGGTTTCGGGAGTCTTCTGGCGCTCTTGACAGCACTTCATGCGATTGGGGCGCGTAATCCTGGCCAAAATACAGAGATTAGTCAAACGAGTGAGCGCGAGCCAACTCGATATAACACGGTGTTCGGGCTCAGTCGGGATACACTGTCTCGAGTTAGTAAGCGTCTCATGCTGTTTACACCAGCTGTGTTTTTTGTTTCTCTCGTAACCATAGTAGCACTTCTGTTGAATTCGGAGGGATCATCACTACAGGTCAGTGTGACTAATCCAGTCGGATTCGCGTTACTTGCGGCGCTTCTATCGGTTTTAGGATTTGTCTTTGGGCTCACACTCTATGGCATTTGGTCATTTACCGAATACAGACGACTGCGTGAACGTATTCCAGACCCACGGCCACCGAGTCCGTTCCGACATCCGTCTCGCCTCGTTACAATCATGTACTCCCGAGAAGAACTCAACGCCTATGGCCGTCGAGTGAAACTGACCGGCTTCGTGTTCACACTCATCGTGTTCCTCATCAGTGTCGTCGCGTTCGTGCTCGTGACGGCGTCGTGATAAAAAAGAATTAGCTCGATCGGTACAACGAGAGGAGAGAGCCTATAAATAGGAATGTACCGACGGCGATTAATGCGGCCCCTATTCGTGTTGACTCTGTGATTTTTATCGCTCCGACTGCCGTCATTGCGATCCCGACCACACTCAGCAGAACCTTCCATACCGCGTTTGGGACCAACTCCAGCAGTAGTTCGATAATGAACTCAAAAATGTCATCTATCATGTGTATTAATCACCACGACGTTGCTTAGTTCGTCAGTTAGCAATAGTGCTGGTTGGTACATCCATTTGCTTGTTTTTACTTCTGTGTTCACCATTTCAACCTCTCGGCTCTGTTGAAATCCTCAGCAGTTGATACAAACAGGCTGCCGAATACAGGGCGCGAGTCTGTCACCCATCTACAGACTGGGTGGTATGACGGTTGTACAACCACCATGGAATATGGAGTACCATTGCTAAGATAACTGCCACACCAAACTCCAAGAGAACTCCATCAGTAACCTGGGACGCAAGAAAGACTGCAGCGCCAGCTATGACGGCAGTTATGAACCGACTCGGGTTCCAATTGAGGAGGGCAGACTGAAGCGCGGACATTACTTCCTTAGCCGGAAGCTACGAAGATATGTGTTCTGGAAGTCTGGGTTCGGTATGATAAACTCACCCCCTGTATCTCGCGTGGAGTTTGTATCAGAATCTAAGAATTTTAACAGAGCTAACTTCTTTTAATGTTGAGAAATTGTATCAAAACGCAAAAGTAAATTTCTGTCATCAATGGTTTCCACGATACCCTCCACGGATTCTGAGCGCTCACAAAAAGCGGTTGATGTCGCACAGCAATATCTTAGACGCGAACGTCCACTCAACGCGCTTGTCGTCGTCCTCGCGGTGTCGGTATTCCTCGGCACATATCTCGTAACAGCATTGCTACCATCTGTTCTCGTCGCAGCTATCCTCATTATTGGAGTACGACTTCCTATTTTTCAGTCAAACGGGACGTTCCGACTTCGAACTAGTGACGACCTTGATACTGTTATTGACGAATTTTCCGGGCCCCTACCGCCTGTTCTCGCACTTCAATGGGGTGTGGCTGATAAGGTCTCCATAGAGGGTGACACAGCAATATATTCCGTTTCGTACCTGTTTGGACTCCGATCGGCCGACGTGACTGTCCACACGAAAACGGATTCGACAGCAGGTGGTGGCTACCTAATTGAGTCAGAAGTCACGGTTGATGGACAACCATGGGCAACATATACGTCGACGATTAACAGCTCAAGGGAATACACAACCATCGACGTAACATACAGCTCAAATCGGCGGTTCGGACTACGACGTGTCCCACAACAGCTGATCGCGAATCGGTATCGTGACGAGGTGCTCTCGGTTCAGGGATACACTGTTGTCACACGTGAATCGCACTTCGGGATATAACTATTCTAACGGTTGTGGTTCAGTGCCTGAAACGCTGACTTGGATTTCTTATTGATATAGGAGAATCAGTTGAGTGATGCGATTAGCGTTGAGTTCATCCGTTTCGATACAAGGAGCAGGTAGTACCAATATTGAATTGTTCGTTACACTAGGACTCACTGTTTTGATTTTTGCCGGATTTTGGAAAGTATTTGAGAAAGCTGGTAAGCCGGGGTGGGCTGAGATTATTCCGATATAAAACCTCTACGTCTTGGTCAAAGTAAGCGGAAACGCATGGTACTGGTTTGCTCTGTTCTTCGTCCCGGTGATCAATTTCTTCGCCACGCTGAAGATTAGTATCGATATCGCTGGCAAATTCAATAAGGGAATCCTGTTCGGCCTCGGACTCACGTTTATTTCGTTCATCTTCTACCCACTTCTTGGGTTCGGTGGCTACCAGTATAACGATGCCACTGGCTCAACTGAGAGCGTGGCCTGACACTCAAAAAATCTGATTCAGGCCCAACTGCGCCGTGTTTCTCCCGATGAAACGCTGCTATGGGCTTGATACTATTCCCAGTATTATATACAGGTAGCCGCCGGCCGGAGGCGGTCTTGAACAAATATCCGGTCGCTGAGCCTCTCCCATCGCTCACCTCTCCCCCCGACGGATGGGAGGCTCACCACCTCCCCCGCGACGTTCCATCGATCACCCCCCGCTGGAAGGACGGCCCTCCACCCTGTCCACCAGCATTCATCTGTCAAATAGAGTATGTAGCACCGACACCTCACCAGTAGAAGTTAGTGTCACAAATTCGTGGAGCCGCAGTCTAACACTGGAGGGTCAACAGCGTTAGTTATTGTTTGATCTGATAGATGATAAGCCCGACGAGCGGAATCGCAGTGAACAAAAATACGAAGACGCCCGCTGCTACGCCGCCTTCAAACTGAGCAGCTATCACCAACGCAATCAGTGAGACGACTCCGAACAGAGCCACCGACGCAAGCGAGATACGAGGTGCTGTACCGTCTAGCCGCAGCAATTCGATGCTAACTTCCACCATAGTGTCTGGCTCGTGTGTATTCGCATTCCAATTCGCACCAGCGTCATTGTCTGCGGTACTCGCGTCGACAAGTGAGTTCGTGATTGGGGTCGTATCTTCGAGTCGTGGTAGCTTGGTCGGCCTGCCACCGCGGTCAACGAGTACCGTCGAGGTGTCCAACCACCTGTCGACGGCGTCACGTTCGATTCGGACCTCATGATCAGCTAGCGATTCGTACCGCCAAAGAGGGGTTTGAAACAGGGTATCAGTCGCAACAATGGTGTCCGAATCTAGCCGGTATTCAACACCAGCGTACCGGATCCAGTAGTCGAGATGGATGAGACCAAGCGGGACGCCGATCCCGAGAAGCATGATGCCACCCGCTATTTGGGTAGCACCATCAAATACAGCAAGTGATGCGGCGAGAAAGGCGAGTGGTGTCAGCAACCATAGTCCAGGGTGTGTCCGGAAATGTGAGGCCGTAGGCAGCAGCCGTCCCGACAGCGACGGCCGCAAAACTGTGGGATTGCCTGATAGCGTTGTCTCAATTGTCTCACGCTCCGGGGGACTGTATGCGTCTCCACGGCCGACAAGTGACCAAAATCCCGCACCGAGACGGCCATCGTAGTAGTATTCTGCGAGATCGGTGAGGAGCCTAATTGAGACTACCACTGCGACAAGTGGTCCCGTCGCAACCCGTTCAACCGCACGAGAGGTCTCTCCACCCCCGCCGTTAGAGACAACCAGAGCTGCGGTGAGCAGCGCGATGATGCTTGCGAGGAGTACTGTTGCGCCTTCCGTGACAACACTCTGAAGAGCGGTTGCGACGTTGTGATCTTGGTAATCACCATCTCGAAAGTACGTAGTGGCTGTTCGCCATCCTGCTGCGATGAAAATTCCAAACGCACCAGCAATAAGCCACGACGAGATGTTGGCATCCGGATTCACACTTGCTACGGGGCCGACAACTAATGCCCCGACGAACAGCCACAGTCCGATGAGGATCGGTACCACGAACAAAAGTGTCGGAATCGTCAGTAGTCGGACGTTAGCACCGATCAGCGGGACTGAAATGGAGGTCTGTTTTGTGGCAATCGCCCCCAACAGGATTGGATCCCCGTTCCGTTCCATTGGCCGCCCGGCAAACGTCGCTCGAACAACCGCCCAAAAACAGACAACACCGAACTCAAGCCAATATAACGTCAGCAGTTCTAAAACCGACAGGTTGAAAACAACAATCCCGACAACCGGAACCAGATTCGCCACAAGGAGGGCCGATAGTTCGGGATCCGGGAGGCGACTATCTCCCGTATTGTGAGTTGTCGCTGCTGAGCTCATCTACGGATGTGGTGACAAAGCGACCCGCTGCGCGTACCCTGGGCGTGGAACACAGACCCATCAGGATCAATCACAGTTCTGTCTCGTGACTTTTGAACAGATGCTGTGGAGGGCATTCATGTACCTAACCGGTAGCGGATCTAATAGTAGTAAGCCATCGTTGCTGGAGTCAGTGTTGATCACTGAGTACGGGTTTATACCGACTGAGAGTACTTCCTATTGAGGTGAGGATGACAAAGACCCCAACCACGACGACAAGCCCTCCTAGGACCGGCTCAGATAAGTAATAAAGCAGCCAGCCTATTGCAATGTTGGTACTGGCCAGTCCGATCGGATAGAGTGTCTGTTGTAAGTACATGGCTCTCAACGCTGTCGGTACTGAGTTGCCGCAGGTAGTGCTGAAAGATCCGTACCGAGCGGGCGACAAGCAACGTGATTTCGGGAACTGGCTTTTAGATGATCTCTAGGTCGTCGGATCTGGTGGTCTATTTCCGACAACAGCCTGTCGAGGGCTCTTCCCCGCCAGTCCTTGTGGATGCTAACTTCGAGTTGCTCGTGGAACTTGTGTCTCCGAGGAATTGGATATTGAAATACGTACACCATCGTCTTCTGTAGTATCTGTGCGTTGATTCCCCCTGTAACCAAGAGCTAATAATACAGACTTGACGAGAAGCATTGGTCTAAGTATACAGAGTCACCAAGGTAGGATATCTGGTCGTTTTATGACTATAGCACCGATGGTGGAGAATATCGGTGACTCTCAATGTATCAAGTTAGGACATACAGGTCCCGACAACACTAGTGATAGTATACTCAAGAATGTGCCTCTGATGTGGTGTCCCCGTTACACCAGATCAAATTGGCTGAGATACTCAAATAAATTTAGTGATGTCATACCGCGGTTTTACTGAACACAAGGAGAATGCCCTGGTACTTGACCCCGAGGCGATTCACCTGTCTGTGTTCCCGATCCATCAGCTACTGACCTAATCTTCACAGGTATTGGTTGACAACGCCGCGGCCATACTGTTTTATCGCTCTCAATAGGAGCCGTCCAGACACGCGTCGAAGTATCGATCTGTCCGGCGGTGTACTGCCAGCGAGGGACGTTTCCCAGCCAGTACATCGCTGAAAACGTTTTCGCTCTCGGATTGCGGCTGTTTGAACGGTCTCGACATCCATAGATTTGATCGACCGGTCCTCCATCAGGATGTCACCTTCTACGACAACCGTCTCAACGTCTCCCGCAGTTACGGTGTTCATCAGTACTGAAGGAATGTTGCTGTACGGCTGATGGCGCGGCGTATTGACGTCGATGACGACGAGGTCGGCGCGTTTTCCCTGTTCGAGACTCCCGATCTTCCCGCCGAGGCCAAGTGCGCGTGCGGCATTAATGGTGAGCATTTTGAGGAGATCGTACGACGACCATTGCTGAGCACCGTATTCGAAGTTCGCCAATAACCGGGCGTGTTTGGATTCCTGAATGAGATCCCAGGAATCGAACCAGAACGGATCATCCAGGCCGATGACAACGTTCGCGCCGAACTCTTGGAGTGCGGGGAGTGGGAACCAAGTTTGTGTTCCAGCTTGGAAGTAACTGTAAACGGTTGGGCAGTGAAGCACGTGTGCGCCGGCATCGGCGATCCGCTGTGCGTCGTCTCGGCTTGCGTGTAGTAGATGGGTGAGTAATGTTCGCTCATCAAGGAGGCCGTACCGGTCGAGTAAGTCGAGTGGGTCATCGGTGCCGCTTCCCGCAGCCATCGTGTCGGCCGCGGCGGAATCATACAGATGTGTATGAAGTCGCAAGCCGGGATAGTCCGCCCGTAGCTCGGCCACACCCTCCCAGAGCGTCCGTGAACAGCCGGCTTCGCCCCCCGGTGCGATACTCGCCGTGACTCGTCCCTCGAAAGTATCGTGATAGGTTTCGATGAACCGTCGGGCGTCTACGAGCTGTTCGGCTGCGGACGCAGGGGTGAGGAAGTCAGCGAGTTCCGGTCCGATCACGCCGCGTAATCCAGTCTCACCGATCGCTTCCGCCCCGAGTTCCGGCGTGAAATCCATCGCGTTGACGGTTGTGACGCCGTGTGTGAGTTGGCGTAGGCAGGCGAGCCGCCACGCGGCCTCGAAAAAATCGTCCCCCAGAGTCGATTCGGCCGTGTGATACAACGCGAAGGCTTCCTTGAGCAATTCGTCACCGGGGAGTTCACTGAACAGTCCTTGCACAAGGGTGAAATCGGTGTGACGGTGGGCGTCGATGAGACCAGGGATCACGACCTTGCCGCTCGCATCGATCACGTGTTCCGCGGTCGATCGGCGATCTGCGGGCTCAGTCGGTTCGACCGACAAGATGGTTCCGTCGGTCACTCGAACGGAGCCATTCTCCAGTATCCGGTTTTCGTGATCCACCGTAACCACGATCGCGTCGTGAATCAGGAGATCAGTCATGATCGGCACACGGTAGCCGAACCGCGAAAGTCGTTCGGGAACGGTGACCGCTCGGCAGGGAAAGCTCCCGGCCTCCGGTCGCTGGTGCGGTCGTCAGCATCCGCTCAGGCCGTCCGTGGCGACCACGTGTTCAATCGGTAGATCATCCGCAGCACGGCCAGTACGATTCCAGCGCCGACCAAGACACCGAGATACGACGGTGGGTTCGTCACGGAGACGAGAATACCGATCGCGAACACGGCAAGGCCGACACGGAGAACGGAGTTCCCCGCAATATCCTGTACCACGTCGTCCGGAATCTCTCCAGTCTCGTCGTACCCTGCGAGGAGAAACGTCCACCCGTGGAACTTGATCAGTGCCCCCGCGAACGTCAGGAGGACACCGACTGCGAGCCACTCAAACGCGCCGGAAGACGGCTCTATCACCGGTCGTCACCCCCTCCGGGCGTGATCTCGAAGGTAGTTATCATACCGAACAATCCGGTGTCGGTCTCCTCGATCGAGAGCCCCGCTTCATCGACGATTTCGCTTGGTTCTTGCGTCCAGCGACATCCGCTCTTCGCGTAGTGGGGATCGGCGCGCCACTCTTGGAACCGGGCGATCGGCCTCACATCGCTCCGCCCGTGTTCTATGAGACGGATCGTCCCGTCCGGCTTACAGACTCGATCCATCTCCTGGAGTGCGGCAACCGGATCCGGAAACGTACACGTCGATAGCGCCGAGATCACCGCATCGAAGCTATCGTCCGGAAATGCGAGATCCTGTGCGTCCATCTCCAAGAGCGTCCCGTCTCTCCCGAGATCGGCGAGCTGTTCCTCGGCGTTCGACAGCATCTCCGGGCTGATATCGATCCCCACGAGTTCGACCGTCTCGGGCAGGTACCGAAAGTTCGTTCCGGTGCCGCAGGCGACATCTAACACTCTGCCGTCCACGTCGCTGAATCGGTGGCGGCGACGGCGTCCGATGACGATCCGATCGAGCCATTCGAGCCGACTCATCCCGTCCGCGAACTCGGCGTAGGACGCTTTGATCTCCGAGACTGACATCGGCCGGTTCGCTACCGTGCCGCGGTCAGTCCGCTTCGCTTCTCGATGTCGGTCACGTTCCGTGTGTTCTGTTGACGTCATCTCGTTGAACACCGTGTTCCACACTCGGATCGTCGCGCGGCCCACCCATAATATTTATCGAAGTATTGATATATCATTGGAACCGTTTCAAAATCGAATTTGAGCGATATAGCGCGAACACACCTATACGAGTCGAAATCCTCGATTGATGTCAGAAACGGCTCGTTTCGCTAAACGGAATTTTTGTAGTAATTCTATTACGAATTGCGTTTGCTCTGGTCTCTGCGTCGCACGCGCTCAGTGCGTGTGACGGTGGTACTCTCGTCGAGGAACAGTCGGAGCGTGGAGGTGTCACGCCGTAGCTCGACGCGATACTCGTGGGAGTTAGTGCTAACCCGTTCGGAGGTCCACCGGCCGTCGTGAAGATAACGGTTGAACTCCCACACGCCGGATCCCAGAACGTCGACGCCGTGCTCCCAGTGAAACGATATCGACTCCGGATGGTACGCCGCGGCGACGGGCAACGGGAGGCTCAGGAACCGTAAACAGTCCCGACATTCGCTCGTAGTGATGAACGAGACGGGCCGTTCGTCCGGGAACGGGATGTCCGCGGCGTCCTGTACTCCAGTTTCGATACAGCCACCGCAGTCCGGGCACACGCCGCGACGGGCCTTGAGCAGGTCACCGGCTTGCTCTCGGGTTACGGCGTCGATCAGGTCCTCTCCGGTGCGCTCGCGGACCTGGGCCGGCCTGACCCGATACGCGTTTACACCTCGATCGCAGGCCGTACAGTACACCATGAAATACTGGTCTTCAATCACCGCCCGAACCGTCGTCTCACCGCAGAACAGACAGCCACCGTCCGTCTCGATCGGGCTGATTTCAGAAGGCTGACGGTAGTTCTCAGCGAGGACGAAACGGACCAGCTGTTCCCCGGCGTGAGTGAACGCATAGCCGTCGTTATGTTTTCGAAGGAACACCCCTGTGAGTTCTCCGAGGTGGTACGATAGCTTCGACGTGCTGTCGACGTCAACGCGGTCGTAGATGTTGGAAAAAGACAGCGAAGCGATGCCCGTCCGTTTTTCCTCGTGTTGTGCGTACGCGACCGTTCGGAGGTTGTCGAGTCGTATCTCGTCGGCCAAGAGGTTGAAGACCTCGTCTGCTGTTCGTTCGGTCTCCATAGGGAGTGACACGTCGCTGTGTTATTGAAACATGATCATGAGATGTCACGACTGGCACCCGATATCCGTACAATGCGAACTCCACTGACAAGCCCACGACTTCAGTCGTGGGTCACTGACAGAACCGTCTGAGGAACGTCTCGCGGTCGACTCGTCCGGCTCCAGCCGCTAGGAGCGCCTCTTCGAGTCCGTCGCGGGTCTGGTGACAACACTCACGATCACAGGGCTTACAGAGGTACTCGAACTCCTTGCCTTCGCGGCTCCAGCGGTCGCCGTGTTTATCATACTCTCGGGCGTCCTCGCGGTCGAGCGTCGCACCGCAGGCGATACAGGTCACTTCTTGGTTGGCGTCGTCTCCCCACACCCTAGAATCGGACATCGTCATCGATCCACCTCCCCCATGATGGTGTCGAGACTTCCGAGGGTTGCGACGAGATCGGCGACATACTCTCCCTCTGCCATCGCCGGAAGTGCCGACAGGTTCGAGAACGATGGTCCCCGGATTTTGAACCGTGCGGGAGTCTCAGTGCCGTCTGCGCGGATGTAAATTCCGAGTTCACCCTTGGCACCCTCAACGGCCCTGTAGCACTCACCGGACGGTTTCAACGTCCGCGGCACGTTGGCCTGACAGGTTCGATCTGCTTCCGGCCAGTCTGTAAGGAGATCGACGCACTGTTCGACGATGGCTGCCGACTCTTCCATCTCTCGTAGCCGGACAAGCACGTGGGCAAAGTTATCACAGCCGTCCTCGGTGACGATGTCCCACTTGAGACGATCATAGTAGCCGTACGGGTCGTCTCGTCGGAGGTCGTAGTCGATACCGGAGCCGCGAGCGACTGGTCCAGTGACTCCGTACTGCTTTGCCACCTTCGCTGGAAGCTTGCCGGTGTCAACACAACGCAGTTGGAAGACCTCGTTGCTCGTCAACAGGTCGTGGTACTCTTCGAGCTTCCGTGGCAGATCGTTGGTGAAAGCGCGTACGTTCTCGAAGAACTCATCGCGTGGCTCCGGAACGTCCCAGGCAACGCCGCCGACCCGGAAGTAGTTGAACATCATCCGCTGGCCGGTCAGGTCCTCCAATAGATCCTGAACGCGGTCCCGATCTCGAAAACCGTACATAAATGTGGCATTGAACTCGCCGCTAACATCCAGCGCGTACATCGCAGTGAACAACAAGTGCGAGAGGATGCGCGACAGCTCAGCGCTCATCGTCCGGACGACCTGTGCGTACTCCGGAACTTCAATATCGGCTAGGTCTTCGATGACGCGGGCGTACGCCCACTCGTTGAGTAATCCCGCTCCGCCCCAATCCCATCGGTCGGGGTATGGCATGATCTGATGACGATAGGTTCCCCGCTGACACATCTGTTCCTCACACCGGTGGATGTACCCGATATCCGGCTCCACATCGATCACTTGCTCACCATCTAGGACTGCCTCCAGATGGAGCACGCCGTGGGTCGAGGGGTGATGTGGTCCGATGTTGAGAAACATCGTATCACCCTGACGACTGTCCTCTTTGATGGGATTGGCGTGCTCGGAAAGCGACACAATCTGGGGCTGGCTCCGATCGTAGTTCATCGACAGCGGGTGGCCCTGCCAGGTCTCCGGCAGGAGAATCCGTCGCAGGTTCATGTGCCCTTCGTACGTAATGCCGACGAGGTCGTAGGCCTCCCGTTCGTGCCACTCAGCCGTCCGATAAACCGGCGCGGCCGATTCAGACACCGGGTTATCCTTCGTTGTCGGGACGACGACGGACAGCTCACACGTCCGGTTGTCGTAGCTGGTGAGGTGATACACTGTCTCGAAGCGGTCTTCGTACTCTTGGGCAGTCACACACGAACAGTGGTCGAACCCCACTTCTGAGCGAAGTACTGAAAGGGCCCTGCGGACCCGGTCGGCACGGATCACGACCGCGGGGGCGTTCTCGTGTACTTCACGGCTGACGACGGCGTCGTCGGGGAGGGCCGTGACCGCCTCATCCGCGAGTCGATCAGCGGTCAAGCGTTGTTGCCGTTGCATCGTCTAGCGGGTGTCAGTTCACGTCCCAGTCTGGTAGGAACGCTGCCTCACCAGTGGTGGTGTATAAATACGGAATCCATGATAATTTAGTCAAATACACTGTATCTCGGTACATGCGCTATCTCACAGTGTTAGTTAAACCAAGTGACGGTGGTGCGTTTCATCCGCTCGGAGAGAAGCTAACAGATGACCCTTCTATTAATCGGCGAGCCATTCACTACGTTGAGCTTCTCGCTGATGACACTGTGCTGTTGTTTGCCGAGGCAAGTGGTAGTCAAGAACGGTACAGAGAGATTATGGAGGAGTCATTTCATGTGATCAGTTATCTGACTGCCGGAGCGGACCGTTGGATGACTGTGAGTCAATTCGAACCGACAGAACCGGTACGACGGGCACTGGAATTACAGCGAGAATCATTTTTGGTGGTTGATACACCTATCCGCTTTACCACTGATGATTCGCTTAAGATAACGTATCTGGGGACTGATGAGATATTCAGAAAATTGTACGAGTACGTCGAGAATGTAGAATATATGTCAGTTGATGTCCTTGAAACGGGTGATTACGAAGCCGACGGATCATCGTTTAGCAGGATGATTACGTCTCGGCAAGAAGAAATTCTGGAGACGGCGGCTGATTTAGGGTATTATAGGGAACCTCGACAAGCATCGCTTGAAGACATCAGTGAGGTCGTTGGAATCACTCCAGGAACGGTCGGTGAACATCTTCGAAAAGTCGAAGAACGTGTATTTAACGAAATCATTCAGTAACTTAAACACTGTTCTATTCTGAGGTACTGCTACGCAGTGTGAGTTAGGGCGTCTATGAGGACAATAGGTCGGTCCGTGCCAGACCCAGCCGATCATTTTCTGTATTCAAAAGTGACCTCATGGGTGCGGCAATTATCGTATTCGGTTACGTACCGTATCCTCGCTCACACGAGAGTACAATTCGATGATCGTGGGATATATTCAAAACACGGTTGGCGTTTCAACCCTCCACTGATGTCAGTCACAACAACCCCCCCGAGTACTGAGGTATCGCTACCAGCCGATCACGACCTGGAATCGACCTATCGCAGCGTTAACGACGTCCAGCTACATGTGGTGGCGGCCGGCGATCCCGATGCTCCACTCGTCGTCCTTCTTCACGGGCACCCCGATTTCTGGTACGGCTGGCGTGACCAGATTATTCCGCTGGTCGAAGCAGGTTTTCGTGTCGTCATTCCTGATCAGCGGGGCTGTAATCTGAGCGAAGCTCCCGATGGGGTTGATGCGTACCGGCTCTCGAATCTCGCATCTGATGTCTGTGAACTGATCTACAGCGAAGGTAGGGAGTCAGCCCACGTAGTCGGACACGATTTTGGTGGCTTTGTCGCTTGGAATGTCGCCCTCCGGCACCCATCGATGGTCAATCACCTCGGGATCTTGAATGTTCCCCACCCGACAGTGTATCAAGAGACCCTCCGGTCGAGCCCCCAACAGATCCTTCGGAGCTGGTATGTGTGGTTCTATCAGGTTCCGAAACTCCCCGAATGGCTTCTGGGCCGAAATGACATGGCCAACATGGTTGATTCCCTCAAAATCACGTCAAATGAGGGTACATTTGATACAGGAACGATTGAGCGCTATAAGGAAGCTTGGCAAAATACCGGCATCAAGCCACGGATCAACTGGTACCGGGGATTCCGTCGGTCAGACAATCCTCCACGCGACACAATTGCCCACCCAACGCTGATTTGCTGGGGGAAGGATGACATCGCTCTCTGCCCTATAATGGCCGAAAAGAGCCTCAATTACTGCGAGAATGGGCAACTTCGGATGTTTCCCGATACATCACACTGGGTCCACCACGAGCGGGAAGAGGTGTCTGAAGAGTTAGTCCAGCATCTCGAATCAAGATGAACGCACAATCATGCTCTCAACTCAGTCACGCCGGAAGCTACTACTGCCCGCCGGAGGCATGCCCTCGATTTCACTTGTTGGGTGTTCGTCTGTCTCGGAGTTCACCCGGGGATCGAGCCCTGTCTTTATTCGTACCCGCAAGGGACTTCGGAATGCCATCGAACGTGTTTTTTGAAAAATAGAATGACAAAATTCTCGGCTACAAATAGTTTCAGCAACGTCGCGCTAGAGACAGCTCAAGGTTGGCTGCGAGCCTTCGCTGTCTCCCACAATTCACGCCTAGCTTAATACGACTGGCTGGTGACCGCCTGGCGCGCAGCCCGTGACGCGATACCTCTGCTTTCCGGGTACAAACCCTCTTTCGTGCCCGGAAAGCCCACCTCTGTGAACGCAAAATTCTCGGCGCTGCTTTACCGGTTGCTATGCTATGTGGGTGCGTGGACATGACGCCACAAATACGCGAAATCGTACGTACGGAACTGCTACGAAGTATCGTCTGGTTCGGAGTCGGACTCGTCGGCTGGCCGCTAGTGACGATGGAAGTTAGTTGGCTCAACACGACACCCCTGACGGTCTTCGGACTTCCCGTGGTCACCTGGGCCGTGCTGACGGCAAGTGCTATCGGAATCCGGACCGTGACCGAGTCGGATCTTCGCGTCCAGACGACAGGCGGAATATCCGTAAGCCTTGCCCTCGGGATCATGCTCGGGGGTGTCGCCGCGGTGTATCTCGTCATAAGAAGTGGATACCCCGCTCGGTGGATCACCCTCGGTTACGTCGCGGTCACGGCCGTGACTTCCCTCTGGTACTGGTACGTTCACCCGACGGGCAGAGGCTCGACAGCGACTACCTGACTCTTCTGGCCAGCCTCACGGTCTCCAAAGCGGTCTCGCTTGCTGAAACAGCACCGCACCGCTCTGTGGCCCCGCCAGAGCAAAACATACAATTTGACTCGCTAAGATATTGCGCGTGACCGACCGATAACACATGGCCCTCCCACCTTGGATCGCAGAAAAGCTGCCCCAGGACAAGCGGGTAAACACCAAACTCACCCGCCGCCACGTCGTCGAAACGATGTATCGAGCAGATCGGCCGTTCTTCTCGCTCCAGCAAATTCAACAGCAGATCAAGCCAGACGTCTCAAAGGTGACTGTCCGGAACCGGTTAACGGAACTCGAGGAACACGGGGTCGTCACGACGGAGTCGTTCGCTGATTCACTGACCTTGTACTATCTCAACCATCCTGAGTCGGAGTGGCCGCTGTCGCCGGAAGGAAAACAAGCGCTGACAGCTGACGAGACTACTCCGACGCATCCCCTCCGCGAATTCCTTGACCACCCACGCGTCCGTTCAATCTTCCGAGAAGAGCTCTTGCGGAGCATTGGCTGGGCGGCACTCGGGATAGTTGGGTGGCCAATATTGCTCAGTGAGTCTCCACAGTTACCGGTCACCATATGGACAGTGTTCGGGCTCCCGGTCTTGACCTGGGCGACACTTACTGTGGCGATGATCAGCGTCCGGTTGATGACGGGGAGCGACCTCCAAGTTCAGTCACAAGAAGGGTTACATGTCGTCTCACTGTGTGGGATTCTATTAGCCGGATTCTGGGTAGCGTTCGCGATTTTTATTTTGGACTGGCCGCCACTGCCGACAGTCAGTGTGTATCTTCTCGCGACAGTCTCCTACTTGATCATCTATATACGGGTTGTCCTACCGCAAACTGATCTCCCGGTCACCACGTAATCTCTCGCCGACGCTGGTGGCGCTGACGACTCACAGTAACTGACAGCCCCCCAGACTGGCGGCGGACAATTTAAAACCCAGTATGAGTTCTTTTACTCTCGGCTTACAGGCTCGCTAGCATCTCTGGTGGGTGCCACCGTTGCGCGGATTTCACGGACAAGACTGAGGACAGATTCCCACTGCTCTCGAGACCCGGGGATTGCGTACTCTTCACTCCCCATGTACTCCGCGAGCGTTGTCTGGACGTTCTTCGGGTTATCAACCCGCCGAAACTCCAGATCGCGTCCTCCGGCGACCTCAACGGACACTTTCCCATAACCGAAAAACGAGCCTGTGACGGACTGAGAAAACGAAGTGTTCTGGATTTTATCGACATGGACACGACGAACGGTTCGTCCGAGGACGCCCCGCTTTGCCCATACTGCTCGGGTCGTCAAGAGATACTGCGTCCGTCGTACCCTGAGTAGCCCCCAACTGAGAACCGCAACGCCGATGGGCACCCCCGCGAACAACCAGAAGTCGACGCTAACAGCGCCGACAAGGGCAAACACAGAGATGGCGCTTCCGACGATTATGTCTGGAAGAGCCGCTGAGAGACGCGGGCGACCCTTCCAGACAACGCGTTCATCGTCGTGTTGATACCACCAGCTGTCACTCATCTGTGTTACTTGTGTCAGTATGGATTGCCTCGTCAGTAGACGGGGCAGTCGAATCGGCCTGGGACCCGCTCTGGTCGTCGGCGACCGCCTGCCGAATGACGCGCAGTTCCATAAGAATCGAATCAAGAACATCCTCTTTCGTCGAGTCGGACTCGGTCTGCTGTCGGCTGTCAATTTCTCTGGCGATCAGTTCCTGAACTGCTGCCGGGGCAGGGATACTCCGAAACTGAAGTTCGATCCCAGATCCGCCCGCTGTACTGACGTCAACGGAGCCGTATCCAAAGTACGAGCCGAGCGCCGACTGTGAGTACGAGATGTTTTGGACTTTGTCGAACCCAATCTGTTGGACGTCACGTGAGAGTACCCCACGTTTGCTGTAGAGGCCGCGATTGGTGACCACGTAGTTCGTATTGGTGTACTGAAGATAGGACGCAGCAACGATTGGGATGCCAATAAGGACGAGTGACAGCGGAATCCCGATGATAAACGCAGGAAGGACGCTGTACTTGTGCGGGGTACTCGACCACTGGATAGACTCGCCGTCTTCAAGCGTGAGCCAGTCGAGATCCAGCTCTGAGGAATCCGTTGAGCCGTCTTCCGATATGTCCTGGAGGGCCGTATCAGACATACATTATCCCAGATGACCGACCCTCAAAATAGTGGGGAAATCCACGGTTCGAAACGCAGTGTCGCAAGAGGTAGCTGAACGGGTATCGAGGAGACGGAACACGACGCCAAATGCCCGGCCACATCGCTGGCGCAGATCGGTCAAAAACCGCCCCAGAAGCCAGTGGAGAGCGCGAGAAATGATGGGTGATCCCACCAGACTATGCCACGGCGATGGGATATGCTCATCAGTCGGATACTTATTTGAATACCGCCTCCGACCGGCGGCTACCTCAACGGTGTACCCTTTCGAATGTTAATCCCAGAGCAGTGTTTCAATCCCCGAAACGCGAATCCACTGGATCTTAGGTGAGTAGGGGCGCGACAAAGATCACGGCATTAAAAACACCGTGAACGAGCGCAGGGGCGACGAAGGTACTGGTCCGTTCGAACACCCACCCGAATATCCCTCCCATCACGGAGTAATAAAGCGTCATATGGGCAACTGCGGCAATCGGCGGCGACAGAAGGAGGACCGGGTAGACGTGAAACAGCGCAAACACGAGGCTGGCCGTACCGATCGCGGTTCTAGCCGAGAACGACGCACGGAGTCGCTGCTGGATGACGCCCCGGAAAAAGAACTCCTCGACAGGACCGATCAACGCAAGCGACAGGACTGCCGCGATGACGAGGCCGACACCCGTCGGTGCTGCGAGATTTGTGTACTGCATGAATCCAGGAGAGAGTTCGACGCTCGGAAGAACCGCGTCAGTGCTTACAAGCGAGAGGAACGCGGTCGCGAAACTCAGCCCCAGTCCGCCGACAAGAGCAGGAACGCCGTCTCGGTCTGGAACGTGAATCGGGACTTGGAACGACGAGCGAAATGAAACGTACCCGATACCAACGAGCAGGAATGAAAGTTCGGTCGCGATGCTTCCAGCGATAAATATGAGCGTCGCTCCGGCATCGGAACCGACGGCTGAGACAGCGGCGAGTGAGGCAGCCAAGTTCAACACGACAGTGATCGGTATCGTGAAGGCGAGAAACGCCACCGCACTGGCGACACCAGTCTCATCATTAAGTTGATTCGGAACGGTCGCTTCTAGCGTGGAGGGCAAATCGACCATAGATGACGGAACGGGTGACTGGGTGGTAAGTGTTATCTGGACGACCATTAAGTTGGTTCAGTAACAAATCAAATACCCGACCGGAAACAACAGCACTATCATACACCAATGACGGGTGAGCGTGAGGCAAGTGAGTCGGCGTATGCAGCGTTGACCGACGAGACTCGGGTCCGAATCCTGCTAACTCTCGCAGATCGGTACGACGAAGCGTGGTCGTCCGGGTGGCCAACGTTCTCCGAGTTACGAGAGCAAGTGGGCGTCGAGGACACAAGCCGATTCAGTTACCACCTGTCTGAGCTTCAAGACGGCTTCATTCAGAAGGTGGACGGGCGGTACCGTCCCCGAATAGCCGCCTTGGAAATCGTCGCCGCAATTCGGGCGGGGAGTTATAAGACACAAAATGGCGACAAACGGTACGAAATCGAAGAGCAGGAGACGGAGTATGGGTGTCCCCACTGCGATCGGAATCTCGTCGCCGCGTACCGAGAGCACTACCTATATATCGGCTGTCCGGACCACGGCGCCGCTGTGGCGTACCCGACGCCGCCGCGAGCAACTGAAAACCGGTCACTCGACGCAGTTATCGATGTCACGCTCCGAAACCACGCGTGTGATATCCGGCTCTTGCGTAACGGGGTTTGCCCGCACTGTTGGGGATCAGCGGGGTTGTCGCTCCCCCGTGACTCCGTTCCAGAGACGTATCTCCACCAAGACGTACCGTATGCCACCGCGGCATGTGACACCTGCTGGCTGTCGTATCCGATCCCGATCGCACAGACGGTCCTGGGGCATCACGCCGTTGAGGCACTGTACGCGACACACGGCCTGCGTCCGCGTGATGCGCAGATCGGACCGCACAGTCTTACGGAGGTAAGCAACGTGCGTACCGGTGACGCGGTGCCGACCGCCGCACAGGTTGTAGTCCGTCTCGCTGACGGGTCAGTCGAGTTCGATCTCGACGAAAACTGTCGCATTCGTCGCTACGACGCGAGCGATACAGGACTGACACAGTGACCACGGCGACAATACCGTTGGAAGCTTCACAGAGACACTGATTTTAGCTGAATACAGGCGGTAATCCCCCTTCCTCAACGAGCAGCGCAGTCCGCCCAAGCGGACAAGCAGCGCAGTAGGGAGAGGATACACCGCCGTCATCGTCTCTCAGACACGTGCTTGTTGCCGGGGCACAGGCCCACGGGGCGACTACTTTCACTCCGGACGGCCAGGGTTGATACGTCTGTCACGCCTCTCTCGAAGTGCGTGGAATGAACTACAACTACAGGTATCGCCTCAAGCCAACCGAGCGGCAGCGAGAAACGTTGGACTACCACCGCGATACCTGTCGACAACTCTACAACCACGCCCTGTACCGGTTCAACCAGACCCCCGAACACGAGGGCACCGTTAAACAGCGTGTGCGGAAGATTCGTGACGAACTTCCCGACCTCAAAGACTGGTGGGATGCACTCACCGACGTGTATTCGAAAGTACTTCAGCCCACAGTCATGCGGATTGCCAAGAATATCACCGCTCTCGGGAAGCTCAAAGAACAGGGCTACACCGTCGGTGAACTTCGGTGGAAGTCGCCTCGGGAGTTTCGCAGTTTCACCTACAACCAGTCTGGCTTCGAACTCGACAAGAAGGGTGGTCAGACCGTGTTGTCTCTGTCGAAACTCGCGGATATCCCCATCGAACACCACCGATCGCTGCCTGACGAAGCCACGATCAAGGAAGTCACGCTCAAACAGGAGAAAACCGGCGAGTGGTTCGCTATCTTCGGTATCGAGATGGACACAGACCCGCCGGCCAAGCCACCGTTGGAGGATGTTGGCACTGACGAGATGGTCGGGGTCGACGTGGGCATCCTGAAGTATGCCCACGACACTGACGGAACGGCAGTCGAATCGCTCGACCTCTCGGAAGAACGCGACAGACTCGAACGGGAGCAACGGAACCTCTCACGCAAAGAGTACGAGTCGAACAACTGGAAGAACCAACGTCAGCGTGTCGCTGCGTGTCACCAGAAAATCAAGCGCAAACGGCGTGATTTCCTACACAAACTCTCGAACTACTACGCTCGGGAGTACGAACTGGTGGCCGTCGAAGACCTCGATGTCAAAGGGATGCTCGAATCACCGCGAAACAGCCGCAATACGGCGTCAGCGGCGTGGAATATCTTCACCGATATGCTCGAAACGAAGTGTGAGCGTGAAGGCACGCACTTCGTGGAAGTTGAACCCGAAGGAACCTCCAAAGAGTGCGCTCAGTGTGGTGTCGAAACCGACAAGCCGCTGTCGGTGCGTGAACACTCCTGTCCTGCCTGTGGTTTCAAGGCGGACAGAGACGCAAACGCAGCGTGGAACATTCTTTCTCGCGGACTCACCAAACTAGGAGTGGGCCACTCCAAAGGAACGCCTGTGGAGACTGCGCTCCCTGCGGACACCGCGGTTGTGTCTACAAAGCGCGTCGTAGAAACAGGAAGCCCCTGCCTCAAGGAGCCGCCGAAGGCGGTGAGTAGGCAGGGGTAGTTCACCTGTGTTTCTCCGCCCGAGACACGGAACAGGAAGTATACGGGAGACGACCGATCAGCCGGTATGACAGACGACGCCTCAACGGGCGGGCCTAGCTCCAAGGTTGACCGAGCTACGTCACACTCTGACACTTACTCGGATCGGGCGTACACGTGGCTTTCACGGAACGGGCTCTACGTCTGGGCCGGGATTTCCGTAGTGGTGATGGCGCTCGCAGCACTTGCTGTCCCGCTTTTGGCCTTCGGGTCATTAGCAGCGATCGGCGGAGAAGGGTCGATACTCGCTGGCGGAACCGCCATCGTTCTCCTCTGTACTGTCTTGCTACTCGGTTTGGCAGTCGTACTACTCAGTTACGCATACTTAGAGGTAGATCGTCGGGGGATCCCGTTCGTCGGAGACCGCAGTACGCAGACGTTAGCAT
Organism: Halorubrum sp. Eb13; assembly: GCF_002252895.1. Taxonomy (NCBI): domain Archaea; kingdom Methanobacteriati; phylum Methanobacteriota; class Halobacteria; order Halobacteriales; family Haloferacaceae; genus Halorubrum; species Halorubrum sp. Eb13. The sequence continues at coordinate 29,457 of NZ_NHPE01000067.1, forward strand.
ATGATAGCATCCGAACGATAGAGACGGTCGCGGCGGGAACGTTCGTCGGCGGACTCCTCACAATGCTCGGACTAGCGGTTTCAGTGGGTAACGTTCCAACAATACTCTCAGTTACCGTGCTAGCAGCCGCTATCGGACTCCCGATAACAGTGTTGGTACACGCAGCCGGGCGCTTTGTGTTGTTTGTTGCTGACACGGACTAGGAACCCGCTGTCGAATGCATACTCGCGAAACTGTTTTGCCCCGGTTAGCTGGTCTCGTTTGTCTGACCGAGATCCGAGAACGACTCTCCGACTCGAAGCGCGATCGGTTCACTTTGGTCGCTCGAGCCGATAGAGATGGCGACGATTTCCTCTTCAGTATTAGTAATCGAAAATCGCTGATTCAGCTGTGAAGTCCCTGCTATCACGGTATCCGCGAGCTCCAAGTCAACTTGATACTCGCCGGTGGTGGTCCATACGTCGGCGTAGGCGACGATATTACTCTCACCGTCTGACTCGGTAGAGGGAACGTCGAACGGTGTATCGAGGACCGTCTCTCCATCGGGGTCTACGACTTCGATCGACCCGCTGACCTCCTGATTCAGCTGGTTGAGGAGGTTGACCTCTTTGAAGACTCGGTTGCCGATCGCATTAAGTACTGTCGAGCAGCCGGCGGTGGACGCTACGGCGGCACTAGCACCGATTGCGAGGGCTCGCCGTCGCGTAACGGAGTCGGATGACGAACGCATGTGTCGATTCATCGTTGGAAGGCGTATTGCTATCGATGTGGTTTTAGATTAAACCCGTTCGGAGTGTCTCTGGCGGTGAAATGGTTTGATAGAGTGCCTTTAGGAAACAACACGGATTTGAACGCGTGGACCTCAGCGCTTCACAAGTTCCCCACGGGCAGTTCAGCCCTTTAGAGAGGTTATTTATCGAGTCATGGATGTGTACAGCACATGAAGAGACAGTACGAAACTCCCGGCGATTAGGCCGGCGATTCCGCCATAGAGCGGAGCGATCTCAAACGAGGGCGCTATCAAATACCCGCTAGCAAATCCTAGCGGGTCAAAGACTGCTGCGAGGATCATGAGCTGAACTGCGAAGTCCTTTGATTGGAACCATCTGATCATCAGTTTACCTCCCTACCGCGGATAGTAATATTACCGTTCATACTAGTTGCTGTAACACGGTGCGTACCGTTTCCAACCATCCGGTCGACCGCTGCCCCAGACTCAGTTGAATCCGCTTGGAATCTGTTGATTATGGTGTCGCCATTGGTTGTGTCAAACGATATTGCTGGCTCCGCAGTTGCTGGCAGGGTAATTGAGATATCACCGTTTGTCGTGTCGGTTCGGATTTCAACAGGCGCAGATGCTAAAAGTGTGATATCGCCGTTTGTCGTATCGGCGGTGACGCTCTCAGCTTCGCTAGTTTCTATATCGACATCACCGTTCGTCGCCTCAGCAGTAAGGTGTAATCCTTCAGGAACGGTCAGTGTCAGATTCATCTGTAGTGGGGACGAACCGAAGGGAAGGAAGCTGCTACCTTCCGTGTCAACAGTGAGCGACAGGCGGCCGTCGGATTGGTCGGCTTGTAGCGTGATGCGGTCAAGATCTTCCTCGCTTGCTGCCCGTTTTTTGCCGTCGAGCTGGATCGTCTCACGCTGCGCATCACGAATCGTAATGTCACCGTTTACGCCTTGGACGTTGATTTCTGAGACGTCGGTTCCGTCATACTCTCTGGTGACCGTGGTTTCAGCCTCGAGAGATCCGGACGTACATCCTGCGAGAGCGGCAGTTCCGGCAGCAATACACGAACCAAGCAGACTGCGTCTCGACAGTCTTTGCCCCGCCCAATCAGGACTGCTCATACGGGGCCCATGGCATACGCCGATGATAAATCGGCTACTCGCGTCTCAGGCTCAGAAGCACGTACCCGCAAACCGCTGGGTGGCTACTTAGCTAATCAGATCAGACACTAGGGGCACGCTTCGAGATCACCAGTAGTCATGGCAACTGACTCGTTCACGTAGCCGTCAACTCATGGTTTTATATTGAGCTGATGCTGAGAATGGCGGTGCCGTGTCAGGGGGCTTCCCTCCGTGTGGCCCGTGGATTGCTTGTGCTTCTGATATTTCCATGTGAGTCTATTTGATGTAGTGATAAAGTTCCAACACACCTCCGTGAAACGCCGAGTTTCAGAGAGTGAAACGCGTCAGTACAATGTATCAGGTCGACACGAGATGTATCTAGCGTGACACTCAACATTGGTTCATCGCTTGCTGGCGGAATCAGTCGTGTCGCGAATCGTAACGGCTTGCTGTTGATGGTCGCATATTTGATTATCGGGGCTGCGTGGCAGATCCCGTTTTATAGCGCTGTCGTCACGGGGCTTGAGCAGTCAGGTACGCCGACAGAGAACGTAGCTCTCCCGTCAATCGACGCCCCGCTTGCCGTTTCCGTGAGCGCAGCCATCCTCATGTTGCTCGGGCTTCAATGGCTCACGGTTGTCACGATTCGAACGTTTGTCGGCGGTCATACACGGACAATTCCGTCAGAGTACTACACGCGAAATATTGTGCCGGTCCTGCTAAACTCACTCGTTGGTGGGCTCATATACGGGGTTCTCATGTTCGTCGGATCAGTGCTCTTTGTTATTCCCGGGATCATCGCGTACGTCGCGTTCATCTTCATGATCGTGTATGTTGCGGTAGAGGACAAGAACTTCATCGCCGGGTTTCGAGATAGCTGGCAGCTAACGCGCGGCCATTGGCTGCGACTGTTTGGATTATTATTAGTAGTTGTCGCTGGGATTGGGCTCATCTCAGGTGTGTTAACAGCGATTACATCGTTAGTGGTCGGTGCCATTGCCGGGCAAGCAATAGGAATCCTGCTGTCAGGTATTGTCGGACTCCCGTTTTCGCTACTCATCCTTGCGACCCTAGCAGAAGCATTCACCCAACTGCGAGAGAGTGAAAAAAGGGTGGTGACATCGTAGGTTGTACTAACTGTGATCGTAGTGGAACGTGTCACCTGCTGAGAATTTCAACAAAGCAGAACGAGCCTGTTCGGAACCGGGCGTGCTGCTTCATTCACAGCCGTCAGCGCAGCACGTTTGGCAAAGAAAGGTGAACGGCAGTTCCGCCATCGGTGGGCCGCTCGAACTCGATACCGCCACCGAGTTGCCGAACACCCCAGTTGACAAGCCAGAGGCCGATCCCGTGATTGTGCTGGAACGGCGATTCACCGTCGGCTCGGAACGGAGTGAGCACGCGGTCAGGGATGCCGGGTCCGTCGTCACGCACCGTGATTCGCGTCTCATCATTAGCCGTAGACGGCGTCGTCTCAATTTCGACGTCCGGGGAGTCGCCACCGTGTTCGACGGCGTTCTCGACGAGCTCGCTTAAGACCAGCCGAAAGACAGCTGTATCAGCTGGTGCGGGAGCCTCCGCGGAGTACAGTTGAATCGTCGCTTCGTCGTGAGACTCACGGAGGTCGGCGACGACAGACTCCAGTACTGTTCCGACTCTGCGATTTTCCGGTTGGTCGTTGTCCTGAAGCATCTGACTGGCGGCACGCGCCTTACCGCTCAGTTCCAAGAGACTGTTCGCGATGTCGTGAACGCTTTCGGCGTATTCTCGGACGACCTCATCTTCCGCCGCCTCCGCAATTGTAGCCGTGTATCCCAAGACCGCGTCCATATCATTCCGCACATTGTGTCTCAGTACACGGTTTAGCACTTGAACGCGTTCTTCGCGGTCGCGCCGTCCAGTGACGTCCCGAGCGATAGTGACCACACGCTGCTCGCCGCCAATCTCTGTTAAGGTCGCGTTGACCTCAAGCCATACGACATCGCCGCTGGCGGTCCGCAACGCCCACTCGATGTCCCTCACCGGGTCACCGGATTTGGCCACGTCGCGGACGACCTCTCCGATCGTGTCCGCGTCGAATCCGAGTGCCGTCGCAGTCACCTCTTCTGGGTCCATATCGATGATCGTGTCACGGTCATATCCGAGGAGCTCACACATGGTGTCGTTGACATCGAGTAGCTCCGCGGTCTGCGGGTCGTAGATTCCAATTACGTCCGTCACACCGTTGAAGACCTGTTCGAACTCTCGTTCGCGACGCTTCCGCTCCGTGATATCACGCTGGATCGACAGAACTCGCTGTTCACCACCGATCTCGGCCGTCGCTAACGTGACCTCGATCCATGACTGCTCCTCGTCCGGCGGGGCGACCTTCCACTCGATGGTCTTCGGTTCCCCCGAACCGGCGACAGTCTGAATTAGTTCTTTGCCGCGCTCCGCTGTGTACCCGTCCCCAGTCGCGCTGAGACCCTCGATACCGAGTTCGCGAATGCGCTCGAGATCGTCGCACCCTACAAGCTCGTGATACGAATCGTTGACACTGGTAAAGGAGATTGTCTGCGGGTCGAAGATAGCGATAGCGTCGTTGACTCCATTGAAGATCTGCTCGTACTCCCGCTCGCGACGTTTCTGTTCTGTAATATCGCGCATCAACGAGAGGACACGTCGCTGGCCGCCTACAGTCGCGACTGTGAGGTTCGCTTCGATGAGACGGTGGTCGCCCTCGGCAGTCTCAATTCGCCACTCGACTGTTTCATCCTCCTCGTCTTCGCCGACATCGGTGATGAGCCGTCTCGCGCGCTCATCAGTGTACCCCTCTTCGGGGACACTGAGGTCGTTGATTCCTTGTTGAAGAATCGTGTCGTAGTCGTATCCGAACAGTTCGACGTAACTGTCGTTCACATCGACCATTTCACCCGTGTCGGGGTCGTGGACTGCGATCGCAGTGGTAACCCCGTTGAATATCTGCTCGTACTCGCGCTCACGGCGTCGCGCATCGGTGACATCCCGAATGACCCCCACGATTCGGTCAACGGCACCGCCCGGGCCGCGGCTCGGATAGCCGCGTACCTCAACCCAACGTGTCTCACCGTCCACGCGGAGTCGGTGACTGAACGTGTACGGCCCCGACTCCTCCCCGCGGATGTGTTCGCTCATGGCGACGAGGTCCGAGTGGTACGCCTCGCGGTCGTCCGGATGAACGGCGTCGAGAACGGCCATCGGGTCGTCATACAGGCGTTCGACCGGTTGGTCGAACAAATCCGCGTAGGCCTCGTTGATAAAAAGAACCTCCGAGAGATCCGCACGTGCCAAATAAACGACCTCATCGATATGAGTCGAGATCTCGCGGAACTGACGGCGCTGCCGTCGACGGTCGGTCACGTCCGTGGCGGTCGCCAACACCAGTTCCTGATCGTCTATCGTGACTGTCGTCAGCGTCGCTTCGACCCAGACGTGTTCGCCGTCGGCCGTCTCAAGCGGCCATTCAATTGGACCGACGGTTCCGCTCTCCGTCGCGGAGGTGATAATCTCCATAGCAGCGGCCTGATCGTACCCGTCGATACTCGCAGTGTAATCGCCAACCTGCATCGAAATGAGCTCCGCTCGGTCATACTTCAGCAACTCACAGAGCCGCCGATTCGCGTGGATCAACTCTCCCGTCCGGGGGTCATGAAGCGTCAGTGGCTCAGAGACGTTGTCGTAGATGGTCCGATAGTCGGCAGTCGGCCGTTCCTCCGTCGCGGTAACCGCCCGCTTGAGCACTGTCGTCGGCGATTGCGCGAGCAGTTCCCACGGCAGATACTCCGTCACACCGGCCTCAAGCGCTTCGGCGATCGATGCCTCCGTAGGGGCGACGTACACCACCGGTGGGGCGGAGTCACGGGCGGCGTTCCGGACCGTCCAGTTGCTGACCTCGGTCAGTGACGCGGCTGTATCGGCGTCTGTCCGGTCGACGCTGCCCGACTCAGGCGTTACCGCGGCAACCACGCAATCGAACTCCTCGACTGAGCCGGGAGCGTCACGTCCGGCAGGTGCTATTGAAACAGCCACGTCGAGCGAATCCTGCGCGTCTTGGAGCGTCGTTTCGACCGACGCTGGCCCCACCACGCCAATTGTCGGGTGTCGTTGCGTGAAAACCTCGGGCATTCTCTCTGTGAGTTGAAGTTTATAGAACAATAACGCTACGCTCGTGCTACCGGTTGTTTGGGCCGGTAGACGGCTAATTCATCCTCTCTATAGCCGGATTGACGCCCTCCCACAGTTGAGACCGTGGAGGTCTTCCGGTGAAGGATATTAGCTATGCCGTTCCACCGAGGCAAGTTTTCCGCCGCCTGTACTCCGGTTAGTACGCTCTTGGTTGGGGTGTGCCCTATTGATGGAGTGTGGTCTCTCTGACCAGTTGCGGTCGTCCCACGTGAAGCGCACAGACCATGCCACCGGCCCGACTTCTGATTTCGAGGTGTACTGGTGGTTGCAGATGTACGTCCTCAACTCTCTGTCGCCATCTAGTTGACAGACGTTGATTCAGGCCGTCTCAAGAATTTTAGCTCTATTGAATTGACATCCTCCTCCGCCTGAAGGCTGAGGAATCCCGAGCGGTGGGAGTTTCAGGTTCGCAACCATGACTCCGCCGCTTTACGGGAGTTCACATCTAACCCAGTCGTCGTGTTCGGTGGCTGACTGGCGGTGCCAAACCGCCGATACTCCTATCCTCGACGCCGTTGATTCCATCTGTTGTTTGTGCCAGCAGGGAGTTGCTGACGCGTCGCCGGACTCGGAGTTATCTTCGGGTTGCTTGACCGACAGGCACAACGACGAACCCTCCGAGGATTCGCGTTCACCACGTCGGTGTTTCGGATACTGTCTCATTGAATGGCGGAGAGACCGCTCCCGGAGGTTGTTCGAAATCCTCTCTGTTCTGCTTTGTTGAATCCGATGACGGCGTGGGGATCACTGTTTGAGTGCCTGTTCGAGGTTGTAGACTGTGGCGGTCACCACGAGCTCGCGGAACTCGCGGTACCACGCGCGAGGGTGGACAGCGGGGCCGAACCGACGCTTGATAGCCGAAAAGGCGGTCTCGGCCATCCAGCGCTGGCCGTATAGCTCGCTGTCCAACCGTGCGTTGTGCGCGCGATCGTACAAGCAGCGAACAACCGATGACGCAGCAGGGGCCGGACGCCCTCTGATCGGAGGGCGTCCCGGAGAGATTGGTCGTCATAGCCCTTGTCGCCGGCGAGACTTTCGATTTTCTCGGTGTTACGAAGGGCGACTCGACGGCCAGTCTGGGTGTCGTGAGGCCAGTGTGCCGAGCAGTGAAGATCGAGGATGGCACACAAGTCTGTATCGACGAGTGCCGTCGTTTTGAGCGTGCTTATGTGGCGATCAGAGCGGTGTTGGTAGTGTCTCGATGCCGTTTCCCGATCGAAGAATGTGGCATCGATGGCACCGTGCGAGCCCGGATCGCAGATGGTCGCTGACTCATGAAGGAAGCCGCGCCACACTGACATGGGCACCCTCTCAAA
>NZ_NHPE01000139.1:0-25133 GCF_002252895.1 Halorubrum sp. Eb13
ACGCCTCCCCAACCTCGTCGCTGGCGCCGACGACGCCAGCGACTCCCTCGCGGGCTCTTCGCGGTCGCCGGGCGGCGACCGCTCGGAGGCGCGCCACCGCTTCGGCTATTTATAAACTGACGGCGCCGGCGAGCCCGAGGACACCTCACCTCGGTTCCGCTCGCGACACACTTAGTTTCCCCCCGCGCATTTGACTCGACAGACCCGTCGTCTCCCGGACCCGTCGGGCCGGGGGCGACGCCGACCACCATGCAACAGTACCTCGATCTCGTCGACGACACCCTGTCGACGGGCACGTACAAGCCGAACCGGACCGGCGTCGACACGATCGCGTCGTTCAGCGGGCAGTACACCGTCGACCTCGCGGAGGGGTTCCCGCTCCTGACCACCAAGCAGATGGACGGCTACCGCTGGAACTCCCTCATCCACGAGGTGCTGTGGTATCTCTCCGGCGAGGAGCACGTCGAGAACCTCCGCGAGGAGACGAAGATCTGGGACGCGTGGGCCGACGACGAGGGACGGCTCGACACCGCCTACGGCCGGTTCTGGCGACGCTATCCGGTCCCCGAGGACGACGCCGCGCTCCCCGGCGAGGCGTGGCCCGAGGACGCCCACCGCTGGGTGACCGTCGAGGAGGGCCCCGACGGGAGCGAGCGCCGGACGTTCGACCAGATTCGGTACGTGCTCGACACGCTGGAGGAGAACCCCCGCTCCCGGCGGATGGTCGTCAACGCCTGGCACCCCGCCAACGCCGCGACCTCGACGCTCCCGCCGTGTCACTACACCTTCGTCGTGAACGTCCAAGACGGGCGCCTGAACCTCCACCTCACGCAGCGTTCGGGGGACATCGCGCTCGGCGTGCCGTTCAACATCGCCGCGTACGCGATCCTCGCGAACGCGCTCGCCCAGCGGACCGGGTTCGAGGTCGGCGAGTTCGGCCACACCGTCGTCGACGCGCACGTCTACTGCGGCCGCGGCGACCGCGGGAAGTGGTACGCGAACAACCTCCCGTACGTGCAGGAACGACTCGCGAACGTCGAGAGCAACGCGGACTACCTCGACGTGAAGAGTTGGGTCGAGCGGACCGCGCCCGACGAGGTCGACGGCGAGGAGGGGTACGACCACGTCCCCGGCCTGCTCGAACAGCTCTCGCGGGAGCCGCGCGAGCGCCCCCGGATCGAGATCGCCGACGTCCCCCTCGACGAGCTGACCTACGAGGACGTCGAACTCGTCGACTACGACTCCGCGGACGGGCTCTCGTTCGCGGTCGCGGAGTGATGTCCCGAGACGGGCCCGCGTCCGTCGGCGACGACGAATTCCCCTCGGACTCCGACGTCGACCTCGTCCTCGTCGCCGCGGTCGCCGAGAACGGCGTCATCGGCGACGACGGCGGGATGCCGTGGCACTACCCGGCGGACCTGGCGCACTTCAAGCGGCTCACGACCGGTCACCCCGTGATCGTCGGCCGGAAGACGTACGAGAGCATCGCCGCCCGGATCGGCGGCCCGCTCCCCGATCGGACCAACGTCGTGCTGACGACGCGGGACCTCGACCTCCCGGAGGGCGCGGTCGTCGCGAACGACGTCACCGGGGCGGTCGTGCTCGCCGCCGCCGACGCCGCCGACCGCGGCGTCGACGAGGCGTACGTGATCGGCGGCGCCGCCGTCTACGAGCAGTTCCTCGACCGCGCCGACCGGATGGTGTTGACGGAGGTCCCCGACCGCCCCGACGGCGACACGCGCTTCCCCGACTGGGACGCCGACGCGTGGCGGGAAGTCGACCGCGAGGTCGTCTCGGACGCCGAGACCGACGGGGACCTCGCGTTCGTCACGTACGAGCGTACGGCCGACTGACGCTCGGACCGTTTCTTCCTCCGCGGTTGAACGTTCAGGCGGTATCGTCGGTGAGTGGTGCGTAGAAACGATACCGCTCGCAAATTTCTCCACACGTAACAACACTTTTGAGCGTCTAGATTGGTATGTGTTATCATGCCATTATCGGAATCGACCATCGAACCGAAGCGGTGTCCGTTCTGCGAGGCGGAGCTGGCGTCCCCCGGCGCGGGATTCGTGCGGCACATCGACGAGAGCCCGGAGTGTCGCGACGCCTTCGACACGTGGCGCGACCGCGTGACCGACGACATGCGTGGGGGCTGGGCGGGGTGACGACCCCGCTCGCGCGCGCGGCCGTCGGGAGGTCGCGGCCGCTCAGCTCCGCAGCGCTTCCACCGGGCGCTCGTTCGCGGCCTTCCAGGCCGGGTAAGCGCCGCTGACGAGTCCCACGCCGACGCCGAAGCCGAGCGCGAGGAGGAGGTAGTAGCCGTTCGTCGGGTCGAGCGCGAGCGCGGCGTCGACCTCGGGCGTCGAGACGACCAGCCCCGCGACGAGCAGGACGGTGAGGGCGGTCCCCGCGGCGGCGCCGGCCGCGCCGATGAGGCCGGCCTCCGCGAGCAGCACGCGCAAGACGTCGCGGCGGGCCACGCCGACCGCGCGCATCACCCCGATCTCCTCCCGCCGCTCAACCGTGCTCATTAACATGACGTTGAGGATCGAGACGCCGGCGACGACGAGCGAGATGGCGCCGAGGCCGAGGAGGAACGTGCTGAGCAGTCCGAAGAACTCGTTTACCTCGTCGACGATCGCGGCGAGTTCGAAGAGGTCGACGCGCTCCTCGCGGGCGTTCACCTGCTCGCGGATGTCGTCGGCGGCGGTCCGCGCCGCCTCGCCCGACTCGGCGACGACGAGCACCTGGCCGTACCCGTCGGCCGAGAACGCGGACTCGGGGAGGAAGACGGCGTCGTCCGGGGCCACCGGGCTGAACGTCTGGCTCTCGACGAGCACCGCGACGACCCGGACCTGTCTCCCGGCGATCCCGACGGTGTCGCCCGCGCCGACGCCGAGGTCCTCCGCGACGCCGGCGCCGACGATCGCGCCCTGTCGGTGGCGCTCCGGGAGCCGCCCCTCCGCGGCCTCGAACGCGAGCGCGGGCTCCTCGACGCCGTAGACGGTCGCGAACTGCTGATCGTTCTGCGCGGAGACGACCGCGTTGTCCGAGTACAGCGGGACGACCGCCGGCGAGCCCACCGCGCGCCGGATGTCCGCCACGTCCCCGTCCGAGAGCGAGTCGACGCCGGCGTCGTTGTTCGGCGAGACCACGACCTGCGTGCCGATGTCGCCGATGGCGTCGGCGGCGCCGAGCGCCAACACGTTTCCGAAGATGCCGAGCGCCGCGACCGCGAGCACGCCGATGCAGACGCCGAGCACCGCGAGGGCGGTCCGCACTCGGTTCCGGCGCAGGTTCCGCGCGGCCATCGAGACCGCCGGGCGCCACCCCCGGAGCCAGCCGCCGAGCCCCGCCCGATCGGGTCCGTCCGCCCGGCTCATCGGTCCCCCGCGGCCGTCGCCTCGGCGCCGCGAGCCGTCTCTGGTGGGGTCTCGTCGCCCGCCGGAACGCCGCCGACGAGGACGCCGTCGGTGAGCTCCACGACTCTGTCCGCGTACTCCTTGACGAGCGGGTCGTGCGTCACGGCGACGACCGCCACGCCCTCCTCTTTCACCCGCTCGAACTCGGCGAGGATCGACTCGCCCGTCTCCGTGTCGAGGTTGCCCGTCGGCTCGTCGGCGAGCAGCACCGCCGGCTCGTTGATCAGCGAGCGGGCGATGGCGACCCGCTGCTTCTGTCCCCCGGACAGCTCCGAGGGCTCGTGGTCCAGCCTGTCGCCCAGCCCGAACCGGGTGAGCAGGTCGGCGGCCCGGTCGCTCGCGTCGCCGGGGTCGAACGCGGTCGGGAGCGCGACGTTCTCGACCGCCGTCAGCGTCGGCAGCAGGTGGAAGTCCTGGAAGACGAACCCGATCGACCGCTTCCGCGCCGCCGTGCGTTCGGCGACCGAGAGGTCGGTCACGTCGGTCCCGTCGAGGAGTCGCTGTCCCGCCGTCGGGTCGTCGAGCAGTCCGAGGACGTTGAGCAGCGTCGACTTCCCGGAGCCGCTCGGCCCGACGACCGCGACGAACTCGCCCGGCTCGACCGCGAAGTCGACGTCGTCGAGCGCGACCACCGGCTCCGCGCCCCCGCCGGGGTACCGCTTCGTCACGCCGCGCAGTTCGACGCTATACATCGCGGCGACGGACGACGACGCCCGCGACGGCGAGCCCGGCGACGCCGGCGAGGCCGACCGCCCCGAGCGCCCCCGCGGAGCCGAGCGTCCCGACCGGGCCGGAGCCGCCGTCGGCGTTCCCGTCCGCGTCGGGGAGCGCCACCGTGTCGGTCTCGACGTACCGCACGCCGCGCTCGGTGTACGCGATCCGGATCGGCACCTCGTCGGCGACCGACGCGTTCGCGGTCGTGCGCAGGTCGAAGGCGACGAAGTCGCCGGCGCCGACCGCGCCGACGAAGTACTCCCCGCCGGCGGGGGTCGGCGCGACGCCCGGCGCCTCGCCGACGGAGACGACGACGCCCTCCAGCTCGCCGCCGCCCGCGTTACCGAGGTTCGCGTCGATCACGACCGCGCCGTCCTCGGTCGTCTCGACCGCCGCGTCGGTGATCGTCGGCGCCCCCTCGTGCGCCGGGTATCGGAGCGTCGACGTCGCGGTCCGCTCCGCGCCGGCGCCGGCCTGCGCGTCGAGCTCCGACCGGAACGCCGCCGTGAACGTCACCGCCGAGCGCCGGTCGAGCGGTCCGAGGTCGACGACGACGCGCCGCTCCTCGCCGGGCGCGACGTCCTCGACGACGTACGGGCCGGCCTCGAAGCCCCCGCCGTCGGCCTCGCCGTCGCCGTCGACCGTGTCCTCGCCGCCGCCGCCGTCGCCGCCCGCGACCGGCTCGCCGACCGCGGTCAGGCTCACGCGGTCCGCGGTCGTGGTCCCCGTGTTAACCACGGTCACCGCGACCGGAGAATCGGCCGACTGCACGGCTTGTTCGGCGTCATCGCCAGTGTCGAGCCCGCCGCCACCGCCGCCGAAGATGCCCTCGATGCCGCCGACGTCGATCCCGCCGGCGTTCTCGCTCTCGTCGTCGCTCTGGAGGTCCTCCGGAGCGAGGCCGCGAGTGCGGAGGTCGAGCGTCACCTCGGCCGGCTGGACGTCGACGACGACGTCGCGCGTCACCGTGACGGCGTCGCCCTCGTCCTCGTCGTCGGCCGCCTCGTCCTCCGCGACGACCTCGACGGTGAGGCGGCGCTCGCCGGGCTCGTCGAACCGCGTCCACAGCCTCACGTCGAGGGAGTCGCCGGGCGAGAGAGCGCCGACCGCGGTCGCCTCGTCCAGCGGCGCCGCGTCCTCATCGGCGTCCGCGTCGAGGAGTCTGACGCTCCGCACGTCGGCGGCCTCGGGGCTCCCGCCGGAGTTCGAGAGGGTGACGTTCAGGGTCGTGCGCTCGCCGACGACGGGCTCCGTCGAGCTCGCCTCGACGCCGTCGATCGCTATCCGGGCATCGGGCACCGCCGCGGCCCCGCCGACGGCCGCCGACAGCGCGAGGAGGGCCACTAGCACGGCTGTCGTTCGTGTGGGATTCAAGTCGACCCTGTTAGGGGGCCGATCGGCATATATCCGTCGTAGGCGGGGGTCGCGACCGGCGAGCACGACGGAGGTCGGGGGCGGCGAACGCGCCGACGGGCCGCGGGCGTCGCGGCGGGCGACGGTCGGCCGCCCCCGTCGGCCGCCAACGCGTAAAGGAACCCGGGTCGCGGCCGGGACGTACCGGTTACGGATGCTTTTTCAACCGTCCGGCGTAATAACGGGTAATGAGCCAAGGCGACACCGCGAGAGCGGGTGATCGGCGATGATGGGCGGCAACGACCAGCAGGCGTACGACCGCGGCACGTCGCTGTTCTCGCCCGACGGGCGCATCTACCAGGTCGAGTACGCCCGCGAGGCGGTCTCGCGCGGCGCGCCCAGCGTCGGGATCCGCACCGCGGAGGGCGTCGTGTTCGTCGCGATGTCCCGCGCCTCCTCGACGCTGATGGAGGCCGAGAGCATCGAGAAGCTCCACAAGCTCGACGACCACCTCGGCACCGCGAGCGCGGGCCACGTCGCCGACGCCCGCCAGCTGATCGACCTCGCGCGTCGGCAGTCGCAGGGGAACCGCCTGCGCTACGGCGAGCCCGTCGGCGTCGAGACGCTGACGAAGTTCGTCACCGACCACATCCAGGAGAACACCCAGCGCGGCGGCACCCGGCCGTACGGCGCCGCGCTCCTCATCGGCGGGATCGAGAACGGCGAGCCGCGCCTCTTCGCCGCCGACCCCTCCGGCACCCCGAACGAGTGGAAGGCGACCGTCATCGGCGGCGGCCGACAGGACATCCAGGGCCACCTCGAGGAGGAGTGGACCGACGACCTCTCGCTCTCCGCCGGCATCGAACTGGGCCTCGCCGCGCTCGCGGCCCACGAGGACGAGTTCGAGCCGAGCGATGTCGCCGTCGCGACGATCACCGACGAGGAGGGCTACCGGACCGTCCCCGGCGACGAGGTCGCCGAGGCGTTCGAGGCGGCCGGGATCGGCGACGACGAAACGGACGAGGCCGACGACGACGAGGCCGCGGACGACGAGGCCGACGACGACGAGGAGTAAGTCGCGTCCGTCGCTCGGCGGCTCACTCGCTATTTTTTGTCCCACGGCCCGCGCCGCTCAGGCGGCGATCAAGACGCCTAACCCGACGAGCGCCGCGGCCGCGATACCCGCGAGCCGGGACCGCCACGTGCCGCGTGCCGGCTCGGTCGCGACTCCCCGCGCCCGACGCACCTCGTAGCTCGTCCACGCGCCAGCGACGACGGCGAGAACCGACATCAGCGGGAGCGCGAACGCGACGATTCCCCAACCGATGAGGACGGCAAACGCGGCGAACCCCGCGACGACGCCGCCGATAGCGCCGGAGACCAGCGCCCCGATCGGGTGACCGCGACACGTCGCGAGCGCCGCGGTTCCGGCAGCCACGACGAGGAGCCACGCGGCGACGAGCGCGTCGCTCGCGGCGGTGCGGACGCCGGCGTCAAGGATCGATATCACGCGGAAGAGGCCGGCCGGAACGACCGCACCGAAGAGGGCCGCCTCCGCGGTCGGAAGCGACGGGAGGCTCGGGGACACGGCCGACGATCCCCCCGGACCCAGGTATGCGTTCCGCCGATCGCTTTTGTGCGCCGCCGCCGAACCCGGGGCATGGCACGCATCGCGGACCTCGTCGCCCATCCGCTGAAATCGAACGACGGCGTCGCCCTCGACCGGGCCGAGCTCGGACCGGCGGGCGCGCTCCGCGGGGACCGCACGTACGCGCTCGTCGAGGCCGGCGTCGACCCCCACGAGGCCTCCGTGGGCGGGAACGGCGGGTACGTCAACGGAAAGAGCGAGCCCGCGGTCCACGGGCTCCGCGCGAGCTACGAACTCGCCGGCCCCGCTGACGCGACGCCGACGGCGGTGACCCTCTCGCGGCCGGCGCGCCCCGAGACGGGGGTCGACGCGGACGAGCGGACGTTCGCGCTCCCCGACGAGGGCGACGCGCTGGCGGCGTGGGTCGGCGACTACCTCGGCTACGCCGTCGACCTCGTGCGCGAGCCCGACGGCGGGTTCCCGGACGACCGCGCCGCGCGCGGCCCGACGATCATCTCGCGCGCGACCCTCGAGACCGTCGCGGGCTGGTTCGACGGGGTCGCCGACGCGACGGAAATGTGCCGCCGGCTCCGTCCGAGCGTGGTCGTCGACGACTGCCCCGCCTTCTGGGAGGACCGGCTCTTCGCCGACCGGGGAGAGGCGGTCCGGTTCGCGGCCGGCGACGCCGAACTGCTCGGCGTCAACCCCTGCCAGCGCTGCGTCGTGCCGTCTCGGAACCCGGACACCGGCGAGGAGATCGACGGCTTCCGCGAGACGTTTATCCAGAACCGGCGAGCGACGCTCCCGGACTGGACCGAGAGCGACCGGTTCGACCACGACTTCCGGCTGATGGTGAACACCGTCGTTCCGGAGGAACGGTGGGGATCGACCGTCGCGGTCGGCGACGAGGTGACGATCGAAGGGGTCGAGCCGCTCGACGAGGCGGCGTACTGAGCGCTTGGCGCGTCCGAACCGGTGCTGCCGTTTAAAAAGATTCGCGCGAAGTGGCCGTCGGCGACTACCGACCGCCGTCGGCCATCGCGACCGGTTCCTCATCGGCGTCGGCCGGGGCGTCGGCGGTCCCGCTCCCGCCGGCGGTCGGCTCCGTGACGCCAGCCGTGTCGGGCGTCGTCTCGCCGACGCCGAAGTGGTTCCAGAGGGTGACGCCGACGACCGCGTACGCGACGAGGTCGTAGTGGACGGCGCCCTCGAAGGCGGTGAACGCCGCGAGCGTGCTGTAGCCGAAGAGGGCCGTGACGCCCGCCACGAACACGCTCTCGTTCGTGAGCTCGCCCGCCGCCGCCGCGGCGAGGGACCGCTTGATGATCGGCCCGCAGGCCACGAGGAACGCGATCCCCGACAGCGAGCCGAGGTTGACGAAGAAGTGCGTCGCCATCTGCGAGTCGAGGATCGACTGGAGGTACTGGACCGTCACCGGGTCGTAGAACAGCCACTCGATACGGGTGGGGTAGAGGACGGCGATGTAGGGGGTCGCCACCATCAGCCCGAAGAGGACGGCGACGGCGACGCGGGCGGAGGCGAACTGCGCCGCGCGTCGCACCTCGAACGCCGCGTCGCCGGGCGCGACGACGAGCCCGCAGGCCTCCAGCGCGTCTCTGAGCTCCTCGCGGGAGACGTCGGGGTCGTGGTGGATCCCCACGGTCCCGTTCCGCCTCGTCGCCGAGGCGGCGCTGACGCCGTCGCGGTCGAGCAGGACGGCCTCCAACAGCCCCTCGCGTCGCTTCGTGTCGATTCCGTCGACAGAGAAGGTGTCGTGGACGTGCGGCTCCGGCACCCGCGCGGTCCGCGGCCCCGCGTCGTCGCGCGACGTCACACCGCGGCGGTCGCCCGCCGGCGCGTCGACGCCCCGTTCGCGGGCCACGGCGTCGAGGCGCGTCGGACGCCCGTGGCGGTCGTCTGGCATGTGAACTACCTTCGTCCGCACCAGCATGAAACTTCCCCCGGATCGCCGCCGAACGGGTTCCGGTCGGCCTCCTGCCGGCCGGCCCCCGGCCGCCTCACTTGGCGAAGTAGCTCGTCAGGTATCCCGAGAGGAACGAGGCGATCCCGACCGCGGCCAACAGCTCCCCCGTCGACCACTCGTCGCTCTCCTCGGAACGCGCGGCCGCGGCGGTCACGGCGAGGCTGACGAGAAGCGAGATGACACCGTTGCTGAAGTCGGTCTTAAATCCCATACCGGTCGTACGGGTCGCGGGCGCAAAATCGTTCGGTCGACCGGCGCTGTCGGCCCCGGATCCGCCGAGACGGCGCCGTTCAGGAGTTGACCGACTCCAGGTACGAGGTGACGATCATCTGCCCCTTCCGCGTGAGCGCCGCGCCCGACTCGCCGTCGACGACGAGCTCCTCGTCGCGGAGCGTGTCGAGGACCATCGACGTCCGCGTGACGTCGCCCGTGACGACGTCGGCGATGTTCGCCTCGCCGCCGGCCGAGTAGATCGACACGAGGATCTCCAGCTGCTCCTCCGTCGGGTCGAACGATTCGAGGTCCTCCATCGCCTCGTCGTACTCCAGTTTGATGTACCGGCCGAGGACGTTCAGCGTGCGCTCGTTCGGGACGGTCGCGATCGACGTGACCGTCTCGGAGTCGAGGGCGTGGCGGAACACGAGCGCGGGGCGCTGCGTGCCCGCGAGCGTCCGGTCGGTCCGCTCGTAGTCGATCACGGCTGAGAGGTCGACCTCGAACGGGTCGGGGCAGTCGACGAAGCGGATCGCTCCGGGTCTGAGGGCGACCGACGCCGTGTGGTCCGAGGCGTCCGTGACGCGCCCGCCCACCTTTGCGGGGTGCCGGACGGTGACGGTCACGTCGCGCAAGAGGGCCTTGAACAGCAGGCGGACGAACCGGTCCATATGCTCCGGCTTGCCCTCGACGAGGGCGGTGCGGCGCTCGCCTCGCCGCTCGTACGCGAGGGTGACGCTGTCGCTGAAGAACGACTGGAGGTCGCCGGGCACCGTCCCGACGACCACGTCGAACACCCCAGAGAGCGGGACGGTCGTCTTGCCGCCGTCCGTCGCGAGCACCAGCCGGCGCTCGCTCAGGAGCACGCGCCCCGTCACCGGCTCGTCGCTCTCGACATCCGGGGCGTGGACGCGACCGACGAAGTCGGCGACGACGGACTCTCCCATCGAATCACCGTAGACGCCGTTCGCTATTTACTGTTACCCACGGGGTATCAGTCGTAATAACGAGCTGTCAGGCTCGCCGCGGCGGTCGGGCGAACGTGTTCGGCCGTCGTTCGCCCCGAATCGCCCCTCGTTCGGCCTCGATCAGTCGGTCGATCGATCGGTGAGAGGCGTGGAACAGCAAAGCCTAATGAGGAGGGGATCCAACCATCAGGTGATGCCCACAGTAGAATACCTCAACTACGAAGTGCTCGACGACCACGGCTGGTCGATGGACGATGACAACCTCTTCGAGGAGGCCGCCGAGGCCGACCTCGACGCAGAGGACTACGGTACCCTCGACGTGAATCAGGGCGAGTACATCCTCGAATCCGCCGAGGCCCAGGGCTACGACTGGCCCTTCTCGTGCCGCGCCGGCGCCTGCGCGAACTGCGCGTCGATCGTGAAGGAAGGCGACATCGAGATGGACATGCAGCAGATCCTCTCCGACGAGGAGGTCGAAGACAAGGACGTCCGTCTCACCTGCATCGGGAGCCCGGCAACCGACGAGGTCAAGATCGTCTACAACGCGAAACACCTCGACTACCTGCAGAACCGCGTCATCTAACGCCGCACCGACCACGCCGCGGTCGTACTCACAGACGGTGTTCGATGTGGGTCACCCCCATCGGTGCCACCGTTTTTTCGGAGCGCCGGTCCCGTAGCGCCGCGGCCGCGGTGATCACTCGACCGTCCTCCAAGCCGATCACGCCGCCGTGCCATACCGGGCCGACCACGCCGTCGGCCCCTACCAGGCCGACCACGCCGTCAGACTCTCGTCGCGGCCGTACACGCGCTTGACGTCCTTCGCGTAGGCGAAGTCCCCGTCATGGTCCAGCTTCTCGTGGCGGTACTCGGGTGCGTCCTCGCGGATCTGGACGCCCTCGACGACGAACTCCTCGTCGCCGAACTCGACGGTCTCGGCGACGGTGAACTCGTAATCGCCGGGGACGTTCACCCGTACCGAGCGCGTCTCGTCGGCGTTCCCGTCCTTCGGGTGCAGCGTCACCGGGACGGTGACGTTGTCGACCGCGCGGGTCCAGAGCGTCTCGACGGTCTCGATGTCGGCCTCCTCGACGCGCTGTTCCGGGCCGACCTCGATCCCGGTGACGCGGACCTGCATCAGCGCGTCGGGCGTGTCGACGACGAACTCCTCGCCGGTCCCGACGTAGGTGTCCGCGGGGACCTCCATCCGGGTGGTGAACGACTCGCCGTCCTGCGAGACGACGATGTCCAGTTCGACTGTCTCCTCTTCCGGAATTTCGGTCTTATAGGTGTGGTCGCAGTCGGTACAGCGGACGGTCGCCTGCCCGCCGGGGCGCAATACTTCGTGAACGGTCTCCTCGCCCGGCGAACACGACGGGCAGGCGAGACCGACTCGGTCTCCTGTTTCGGTCATTACGGCGTCGTATCCGCCGCTCGCGTAAATATCCGCCCCTGTGACCTCGGTGCGTCACACGCTCGCGTGGGGCTCGCGGCGGCGGTTCGGCGACCGCGGCTCTCGGCGTCCGGTCCCCGCCGGAGTAAGGAAACTGGTTTATCGGAGTCTGGGGAACGGACGCCCATGATCGTTCCCGGATCCAGCTCACAGCTGCTCGCGGCCGCGCTCGCGGAGGAGACGGGCCGGCCGCTGGCGACGCCGACGTACGACCGGTTCCCGGACGGCGAGACGCTCGCGGCGGTGCCCGACTTCGACGGCGAGGAGGCGGTCGTCGTCGCCGCGACCGACTCCGACGAGGCGTGGGTCGAACTGCTCCAGCTCCAGGACGCCGTCCGCGAGGCCGGCGCCGAGCGCGTGACGACCGTGGTCCCGTACATGGGATACGCGCGACAGGACCAGTCGTTCGGCGACGGCGAGCCCGTCTCCGCGCGGGCGATGGCGCGGGCGGTCTCCACCGGCACCGACCGCGTCGTCCTCGTCAACCCCCACGAGCCGGGCGTCGCCGACTTCTACGACGTCCCCGTGGAGACGGTCGACGCGGCGGGCGTCCTCGCGGGACCCCTGCCGGCGGACCTCACCGAACCGCTGTTCCTCGCGCCGGACGAGGGCGCGGTCGGCATCGCCGAGACGGTCCGGGACGCGTACGGCGCGGGCGAGACCGACTACTTCGAGAAACACCGCGACCGCGAGACCGGCGCCGTCGCGGTGTCGCCGTCGGACGCCGCCGTCTCGGCACGGGACGTGGTCGTCGTCGACGACATCGTCGCCACCGGGTCGACGATGAGCGAGTCGGTGGCCGTGCTGAACGACCGCGGCGCGGGCGCGGTGCTCGCCGCCTGCGTCCACCCGATGCTCGCCGCCAACGCCGTGACGAAGCTCCGCGGCGCCGGCGTCGACCGGATCGTCGGCAGCGACACCATCGAGGGCGGCTGCAGCGTCGTCAGCGTCGCCCCCGTCCTCGCCGACGCGCTGGCGTAGGGCTCTCGTCTCTGTTCTCCGCCGCCTTCACTCGATCTCCCGGATCGGTCGCGCCGGGTTCCCGCCGACCACGGTCCGAGCCGGCACGTCCTCCGTGACCACCGCGCCCGAGGCGATCACCGCGCCGTCGCCCACGGTCACGCCCGGGTTCAGCACGGCTCGCCCGCCGATCCAGACGTCGTCGCCGACCGTCACGGGCGCCGCGCGCTCGCGACCGGTCGCGCGCTCCTCGGGGTCGATAGGGTGCGTCGGCGTGTACACGTGGACGCCCGGGCCGAGCAGGCAGCGGTCGCCGAACGAGATCGGGTTCGTGTCGAGGAAGACGCAGCCGTAGTTCGCGAAGAAATCGTCGCCGACGGCGACGTTGTAGCCGTAGTCACAGCGGAGGGGCGGCTGGACGGTCGGCCCCTCCCCGACGGCGTCGAACAGCTCGCGGAGGAGCCGCTCGCGGCGGCCGCGTTCGGCCGGGGTCGTCGCGTTGTACCGCCGGGCGAGGTCGCGGGCGCGGGAGCGGTCCGCGACGAGCGCCGGATCGCTCGGGTCGTACGGCTCGCCGGCCAGCATCCGTTCGGTCTCGTTCGACACGGTCGAGGTGACGGGAGCCGATTTATAAGACCACGGTGGTTCGGCCGTCCGACCGAGCCTCACCCGTGCGTGTACCCGCGGTCGGGGAGGGAGTCGCCGTCGGCCGTCACTCCCTCCGCGGCGTCGACGACGGTCCCGACCCGGGTGAGTTCGGCCCGACAGGCATCTCGGGCCGCGTCGAGCTCGGCGTCGGGAACGGCGCAGACGAGCTCGAAGTCCTCCCCGAAGTGCGCCGCAAGCTCGAACCGGTCGCTCGGGCCCTCGGCGATGTCGTCGACCGCGGGATGGACCGGGAGCCGGTCCCGTTCGAGCGCGAACCCGACGCCGCTCGCCTCCGCGAGCTGGTGGAGCGACCGCGCGAGGCCGTCAGAGGAGTCCATCATCGCGGTCGCTCGCCCGACGAGCGCGGTCCCGTCGGCGACGCGGGGCGTGAACCGAAAGAGGTCGTTGGCGCGCTCGACCGACCCCTCGTCGTCGCGTTCGAACAGGCGGAGCGCGGCCGCCGACCGCCCCCACTCGCCGGTGACGCAGAGCGCCTCGCCCGAGGCGGCGCCCGAGCGCGTTACCGGTCCGTCTTCGGCGACCTCGCCGATGGCGGTCGAGGCCGTCGTGAACTCATCGTGGCTGTCGAGGTCGCCGCCGACGTACTCGGCGTCGACGGCCTCGCAGACGTCGACCGCGCCCGCGACGAAGCGGTCGAGTCGGTCGGGGTCGAAGGCGGCGTCGGCGTAGACGGCGACGGCGGCGGTCGCGCTCGCGCCCATCGCCGCCACGTCGGAGAGCGACGCGCCGACCGCGCGCCACCCCGCGGTGTACCGCGTCGTTCCCGGTGGGAAGTCGGTGCGCTCGTGGAGCATGTCGGTCGTGATGACGGTGTCGCCGACGACGGCGGCGTCGTCGCCCGCGTGCGGCAGGTCGGCGGCCAGCCGGCGAAGCGCGTCGCGCTCGTTCACGGCGGGTCCAACGCGCCGGAACCGGTTAGTATGGATCGGTCCGACGCTCTCGGCCCGCACGCGCGGTGCTCCGATCGGAGTCATGTTCCGTGGTACCACACATCATTTAAGGGAATAAGATAGGTTAACGAATATTATCATTATCAATCATTATGTTTATTACCATTCCTCCGAACGAACCGAGTGCAATGTCAGTATCCGTACGCGGACATGCGGCAACGCGACGCGCCGACCGACAGATCACCAGACGACCACCGCAACCACCCACACGACCCGATGACGACACCTAACGACGCCACGACGCCCGAGACGACTCGACCGACAGACCAGCAGACGACCGACGGCGACCGATCGACGACCCGGACCGACCGATCGACGACGGGGCGCCCGACGACCGATCGGACGCCGACCGACGACACTTCTCCCGGAGGGATTCCCGGCCGCACGCCGATCACCGAGGAAGCGGGCGCGCCGCTCGTCCCGACGACGACCGCCGAGCGATCCCCGACGACCGCCGACCCGACGCGCCGATCGGCTCGCGCCGCGACGCGCCCCCCGACCGACGCGGAGCGGGACGCGCCGCTGGTCCCGGACCTGCGTCCGACCGGCCGCACGCGGACCGACGGGGGATCGCGATGAGCGCCGTTCCGATGGCCGGAACCGGTGACGGACCGCGACCGGACCCGACGACGTTCACGCGGCGCGCGACCGACCGACACACCGACGGCGACACTGCGGAGTGACACCTATGCACCCGAACGAACTCGACGACGACGTCTTCACGAGAGATATCGACAACCCGGCCGGCAGGAAGCTCCGCGAGCTGTTCGCGGAGCAGGAGTACACCTTCGCGCCCGGGATCTACCACGCGCTCGACGCTCGCCTCGCGGAGATGGCCGGCGTCGACGCCGCCTACATGAGCGGCTACTCCACCGTGCTCGGTCAGTTCGGCTTCCCCGACCTGGAGATGGTCACGATGACCGAGATGGTCGAGAACGCCAAGCGGATGGTCGAGGCGACGAACCTCCCGGTCGTCGCCGACTGCGACACCGGCTACGGCGGCGTCCACAACGTCCGCCGGGCGGTCCGCGAGTACGAGAAGGCCGGCGTCGCCGCCGTCCACATCGAGGACCAGACCTCGCCGAAGCGGTGCGGCCACATCGCCGGCAAGCAGATCGCCTCCCGCGAGCAGGCGCGGTCGCGCTTCGAGGCGGCCGTCGACGCCAAGCAGAGCGAGGACACGGTCATCATCGCGCGGACCGACGCGTACGGCTCCGCGAACGGCGACTGGGAGGAGCACCTCGAACGCGGCCGGATCTACGCCGACGCCGGTGTCGACCTCGTCTGGCCGGAGATGCCCGACCCGTCCCGCGAGGACGCGGTCGAGTACGCGGAGACGATCCACGAGACCCATCCCGACCTCGACCTGGCGTTCAACTACTCCTCGTCGTTCGCGTGGAGCGAGCAGGAGGACCCGCTCACCTTCGAGGAGCTCGGCGACCTGGGCTACCAGTACATCTTCATCACCCTGTACGGGCTCCACTCGGGCGCCCACGCGGTGTACGAGGACATGCAGAACATCGCCGAGAACGACGAGCAGGCGCAGTTCGACCTGGAGGACCGCTACCTCGGTCACGAGACGGAGAGCCACCACGAGCTCTCCTTCGTCCCGCGGTATCAGGACATCGAGGCGCGGTTCGACCCCGAGGCGTCGGCCCGACAGGAGGCGTCGGCCGGCTTCAGCGAGGACGAGCGCGACCCGATCACGGCCGAGGACAACGAGGCCGAGGGAGAAACGGAAGAGCCACCGGCCCCCGAGAGCGACGACTGATCGGGAGCCGATCGCGGAACGAGACCGGAATCGCCCGGTCGTCTCGCTTTTCTTTATCGCCGGCGGTCGGTCGCGGTTCGGGGACCGGTGGTCGGACGCCGCGCTCGCGGATCAGGCCGGAAGCGTGTCGATGCCGTTGATCTCGACGTAGCCGTAGCCGCACTCGGGGCACCGCCACTTCGTCTTCTCGCCGAGGTGGAGGGTCATCGCCGCGGTCCGGTAGAACGACTGGGCCTCTCCGCACGAGGGACAGTCCACGTCCTTTTCGAGCGCCATACCCGCGGATCGCACCGGCGCGGTTTTGAAGCTACTGATCCGGCGGCCACCGCCCGCACGCGCGACTCCGTCCCTCAGGCCCGTCTGAGGGACAGGGCGACGAGCTTCTGTTCGGCGGCCCGGAGGTGCTGATGGAACGTCGCCGGACAGATTCCGAACCGCTCGGCGAGCTCCTCGGCGGTGACCTCCCGCGGCCAGTCGTAGTACCCGGCGTCGTGGGCCGCTCCGAGGACCTCCCGCTGACGGTCGGTCATATCCGTCTCGAGAGCCGCCCGGAGACACTCCTGCCCGAATATCGGGGTGCTGTAGGACTGCTCTCGCTTGACCCTCAGCTTGGCGTCCGGATAGGCGTCGGTGAAGTCGTTTACGACCGTCGAGACGTCCTCGGACGGCGGGACCTCCGCCCCGACGGTCCCGCTCCCGCCTCGGCTCTCGACGGTGCAGGGGAGCGCGCCGGACTCACCGAGAAAGACGGCCGGACAGCCGTCGTCCACGACGAACTCGAATAACGCCTCGTCCTCGAACCGCTCGACGAGACGCGCCTCCACCGACGGGTGGGCGTGGGCGTGCGCGAGGACGTCGTCGGGCTCGACGCCGCTGACCGAGAAGAACTCGGCGTAGCTCCCCGCTCCGCGCGGGATGAACTCCTTCAGCAGCGCCGCTGCGCCGTCCGCCTCGGACACCGCGACGAACGGGTGGTCGGAGCTCGAAAGAGCGAATTCGACGTAGGTCACCCGTTCGTCCGCCCGAGGTGGATTCTGGGAGGCCATGGGTCGCCGTTGACTCTTGACCGGTTTCACTCTTCTCCCGCGGCGACCGCGACGACGCGGCTCGCGGATTCGAGCGGAGGGGAGCGGGACGAAATACGGCGAAGGCAGACGCGTGCCTCTGACGGTAATACGGTACGGCCGCATCCGCTTAGTCGCACAGCCAAACTGCTTCGGTGTGGGTCCAGCGACCCCCGCGGAGTCACTTCTCGTCCACGTGCCGGACCTCGCTGGCGACGCCGCGCGTCGAGTCGACCATCTCCGGCCCGGACATCTCCGCGCGGCCGACCGCGAACGCCTTCGGCCCCTCGATGACGACCTCGTCGCCGACGCGGATGTCGTCGTCCGCGTCCACGACGCCGGGCGCCAAGACGGAGCCGTGCGGGACGAACGGGTCGATCTCGACGCGTTTGGTCGGGGCGGCGCTCTCGGCCCAGCGGCGCGCGCCGGCGAGGGTGAACGAGAGGGTGCCGTACTGGGGCACCATCGTCGCGAGCTGCTCGCCCGGCTCGCCCTCGCGGCCGGCGTCGGGGTCGTCGCCCCACACCTGGAGTTTGGGGTAGCGGCCGGTCGTGCGGATATCGGCCTCGCCCGGCCCGCCGAACAGGTCGTCGCCCGCGCCGTCGCCGAGCAGGTAATCGGCGAGCGCCCGGACCGTGTTGTGCTCGCGCTCGCGCTTGCTGTAGGCGGGCTCGCCCTGCAGAGTCGCGTTCAGCTCTCCGAGCGACTCGTCGCTCGTCGGGTGGCCGACGCACGTGTACTCGAACGGGACGTCGACCGCGGGGTCGCTCGCGACGCGCTCGCAGATCTCGCGGTAGCCGTCTTCGGGGACGTGCGCGATCACCCGCGAGTAGTCGTTCCGCTCCAGATAGCGCCGGAGAACCTCGGAGACGAACCCGATCTCGTCCTCGCTCCAGTCGCCGGTGACGACCGCGTCGTAGTGCTGGGCCGGGTACGTCGTCTCCAGCTCCTGAGGCACCACGCCGATCGGCGAGGTCATCGAGACGGTGTGGCCGCGCCACTGGATCGCGTCGTGGAACTGCCCGTGACTCTGCGAGTCGCTGTACGGCTTCGTCGCCGAGCAGGGCACCAACACGAGCGGCTGATCGGTGAACCGGTTCCGGTACCGGCTCGTCACGCGGTCTGCGAACCGCCGGATCTCGACGCGGTCCAGCGTCTCCGCGGTCGCCGCGGTCACCTCGGCGTCGCGCATCAGCGGCGTGCGCTCCTCGACGTACCCCCACTGGTCGTCGAACTCCCGGAACGCGGCCGTGAGCCACTGCTCGTGGCGGGCCTGCCCCTCGACGTAGTCGCGGAGGCGACCCGCCCGGATCCGCTCGCGGACGCGCCGAAGCTCCGCGCGGAGCGCGTTCACGTTGTGCACGGCGCAGTCGGCGCGGGTGAACTCGTCGCGGGGCGTCGCGCAGGCCGGACAGGCGCACGGCAGTTCGTCGAGGTCCTCCAGGAAGTGCTCGGCGTCGGCGGTGAGGTATCGCCCCTCCGTCCCCTTCGTCCGGGCGAGCGTCGCGTCCACGAGGTCGACGCCGGCGTACGCGAGGACCGCGACGTTCAGCGGCGTGGCGACGCCAGAGAGGAACAGCGCGGTGTCGGCCGGGAGCGCCTCCTTCGCCGACACGACCGCGTCGCGGAACGCCTCGCCGTGGCCGACGAACCCGGACGCGTCCGAGAGCAGATACGCGTCGGCGCCGACGTCGCGGGCGCCCGCGCTGTCGACGACGGCGGCGGAGGGGTAGTCGACATCGGGGTGATCGACCGCGAACGACTCGCGGACCTCCTCGCGGGTCCCCGCGGGGAACGAGCGGTGCGGCAGGACAGTGAGCGCGGCCTCGTCGCCGTCGGGGACCGCTCGGTCGCCGGCCCAGAGGCTGCCCGCGTCCTCGAGGAACGTGTCCGCGAGCGCCGGCGTCGTCACCGGCTCGGCGAGCCGAAGCTCCCCGAGTCGGGCGGCGCCGTCGCGCTCGTGGACCTCGAAGTAGTCGGTCATACGTCCCCTCGCGCGGGGACGGTCAATTCTCTTGTGTTCCGCGCCGCAACCGTTACGCCGGACCCGACCGAATGGATCGCATGGAGCCGACCGGCCCGTGGGACCGCGACCGCGTCGACGAGTTCCTGACCGACACGCACGTGCCTGTCCGCCTCGGCTGTCACACCCCCGCAGACGACCCGTGGATCGTCTCGCTGTGGTTTTCGTGGGACGGCGCCGTCCACTGCGCGACGAGCGCCGACGCCGACCTCGTCGCCTTCCTCGCGCACGACGACCACGTCTCCTTCGAGGTGTCGACGAACGACCCGCCGTATAAAGGTGTCAGGGGACGAGGGCGCGCGACGGTGTCGCCGGACGAGGAGAAGGAGCTCCTGCGCGCCCTGCTGGACCGGTATCTCGGCGGCGTCGACAACCCGACCGCGGAGCGGCTCCTGAGCCCGGAGCGAGAGGAAGTCCGGATCCGCATCGAGCCGGAGCGACTCCACACGTGGGACTACTCGAAGCGGATGGGGTCGGGAGAGGGATAGTATCGCCCGGCCGTTTTTCCGGTCCCCGTTGAAGCTCTCATGACGTGACGGGAAGTGGCTGCTGAATACAGAGGATGTAGTCAGCAACTAAGTTCGTGATTTTTTGACCTCCTAGATAGCACAACAGTATATGACAGAAGATATCTCACTCGATGGTCGGACGCTTGTTGGCGTTGCAAACACCGATTCGGGGGAAGTGAGTGGAGATACTCGCTTCGAGTTTGAACAGGAAGGCGAACGAATTTACGCACACTATACTGGTGGAAGTATTGTCGATGGCCATCTCGTCGGAACGTTTGACGGAAATGAATGGAATATCAGGTATTCACAGATCAACACGGAGAATGAAACCGCGAGTGGCCACTCTGTAGGCACCGTCGAACTGCTTGACGATGGTCGCGTGCGTATCGAAGACAAGTGGGAATGGGAGTCACAGGATGGTAGTGGCGAGTCAGTGCTTGAAGAGATCGTCTGAAACGAACTCTACTCTGGCCGACTCGCGCCCTACATTCAGCACCGGATCAGTAACATACCCGACAGCTTTCAGAAGCGGGCTGACTGACGCAGACGATAGAGCCAGTACGGCGTGGTCGATCGTTTCGAGGCGCTCACTTCGAATCGGCTCCCACCCTCAGGCGCGGCTCTTCTTCGACTGCTTCTAAACGTCCTCCTCGCCGGTGGACGAGAGAACGTTCACTTGACAAGAAGGCGCTTTGACGCTCATCCATCGGGAACCGAATCAGGGTCGTCGGTGGCCAGCGGGAGGTTTGACATACGTGCTGCGGCGAGCAAGGTCCGGTCGCTCCCGTGTCCTAACGCGAGCGCCTCAGCCTGACGCGCGTACGTGCAGGCCGAATGAAACGATGCGACGGTCCCTTGGCTCCCGATGTCGAGTACGGTGTAACCACACGGATACGGTCCGAGCGGTGGGAGCGTGAATTCGGTTATGTCCACGGATCGCACGATGGTGGGGACATGAAGATGACCGGTCACGACGAGCGGATCGGACTCGCCTCCGAGTACACTGATGAGTTCATCATCGTTCTCGAACGCCGGGCAGCTGCCGTCTTCGAGAGGCAGGTGTTCCTGTTCGTTTCGATACCGCTCTCGCACCGTCTCTAACGTGTGATGGACCGAAACGATCGGAGATTCGACTTCACTAATTGCTCCCTCAAGCCAGTCGAGAGTCGAAGGCGACACCCGTCCACTGTACGAATCGGTCAGCGCTGCTCGGGTCGACGCGTTGCTGTTCAACCCGATGAGGTCGACACCTCCGATCCGGACTCGGTAGGGAAACGGTGTCGGGGTATATCGACGTTCGAACTCCGGGAGAGTGAGTTGTGACGTGGATCCGTCGCCTCGATCGATCAGGTCGTGGTTTCCCGGAACGGCGAACAACGGGGGGTCGAGATCCGCCACGATCCGGTCGAACGCGTCATACTCGGCTCTAGTCCCGTTCTGTACGAGGTCACCGTTGAACACGACGGCATCGAGTTGGTCCTCGTTTAGTGACGCCACGACCTGTTTCAGTCGCTCCTCGGTTCGATGTAACGCCCGTGACGTGCCGTACCCGAGTGTGGAAAGGTGGAGGTCCGAAACGAACGCCACGCGTGTATGGTCTCCGGCGGTCAGTTGCGTGAACGATCCGAGTACGTCGGTTTCGACGCCGGCGGTTCGACTCGCGGCGTTCGGTTTCATCGTCATGGTATCGAGCCAGTTGAGCCACGGGCGGTATGCGGTCGGTCTGCGGTACGAAGGTGGCCGCTGACGTCCGGACTGCCGTGTGCTTCCAGCGTGAGACGATTAATGATAGCGACAAACGCGATCGTAAACGGCCGAGTCGCACAGGCTTGGTCAGAAAGGAGCGATTTTGAGTTCGTTTCAACAGTGCCGCGTAGGTGATGAATCATGGTCTTGAGTGAATGTAAACCGTGTGTTGTGTTTCGGCCACTTGCGACTCAGATGTGTTTACTTCGGACCGCGGTTAATGAATTTCTAATATTGATACATACGAGTACGTATCCGAACGTCCGGATATAATTGACACCGTTGAAACCGTCCGTATTGAACTCGGCCTGAACCCTGGAACGGTGACGCCGAGCGGCAAATTCACCGTTACTTGGCCGGTTTCGAGGCTAAGCTCACGGATAACAACCTCCCTCACCGAGCGAAGTCGGGAGACTGAGTGAGGTAAGGGAGGGTTGTCGACCACAGTTGCTCCGGTTAGTGGGGGCGCTTCGCCGACGCGTCGGCAATCGTCTGAAACTGCGTCGGGTCTTGGAGGAACTCCTCGCCCGTGTCGGCGATCGCCGACCGGTCGATGTATTCGACGCCGTCGCCGTACACCGCTAGCACGGGCTCGCCTTTGAACTCACCAATCGGGCGAGACGTGGTGCACTCTATTGCGACGTACGTCCCTCCCGGGAGGGTAGGTGCGTCGGCGTACGCCGCCGGGAGGTCGTCCCTGTGAACGCCCGCGAGCATGTGACCGGGAAGGATCACCATCGCGGTCCGGTAGCCGAACGCCGGGTGGGAAAGCATCCCGACCAGCAGATACGTGAGGTCCTCGCAGTCACCGCAGCCATCGACGAGCGTCTCCTCGACGGTTCGGATGTAGTCCGGCGCTCCCATCGATTCCGCATCCGTCGCGTATTTGAGCGAGTGTACGAGTCCGGTCGCCCCGTCGAGAAGGACCGACTCAGGAAGCGACCGTCGAGCACTCTCGCCCGTCGCGCTCGCGTTGACGAGCGCCTCCGTGAGCCGCTCGGCATGAGCGCTCGCCTTCGCCGCTTCGAAGCCACTCAGATATCCGTGCGTCTCGTCGGCCGCTTCTCTGTACGCGGACCGTTCGGTCGGAAACTCCAGACGCCACTCACGTCCGGACCGGTCCGTCCACTCGTACGTCATGGCGTAGCCGTCCGCGGTCTGTTCCCGAGCGACCGAATCTCTCGCGTCGATGGGTGTCGGCCGCGTCGGTTCGCTCGCAGAAAGAGACAGCGCCGCAGACCACAGGTCGGACAGTCCGAAGACCGAGGAAGCGACGACCCCGAGCGCTACTCGGTCCAGCGCTTTGTTGAGGAGTTCCCGTCGTTTCATACCCACCGACGGACCACCTCGAATTCGTTTGTTACTGGGAGAGGCGTCCGAATCGGCGGCGGGCGAAACATCCGAGTCCGCGTTGACCAGAGCATCGGATTCGACGGGGACCGGCAGCGTCGGGCTTCCCGACCGTCTCGCCCGCCGCGGTCGCGGTACATCCGGGGGGTTATCGGAAGCATTCGGGCTTGACGACGGAGTCGACGTCCACCGTCACCCACGCTGACAGCCGCTCGTCATCGGTCGCCTCAGCTGGGAACACCGTGACCCGATCGGGACCCGACGACCGCCTGTCGACTTGGTGTACCAGACCGGTGAACGCGGGACTCACCGATTTCCGCCCGGTCGTCTTGTCGTTCCTCGACCTCCGGTTGGTATCCGTTGTCATCTGTTACTCGTTCGGGTTATTTGGCACCCTGTGCTTGAACCCTTATAATAGGCGAACGGACGCGTCAGAAGCCGACCGGTGGGATATATACTCGCCGTGACCAGTCCGTCGTGCCCCTTCTCGCTCGACGAAGACGAGTCCACTCCGACATTTAGCGTCTGCAAAGCGCGTCGTGGAAGCAGGAAGCCCTACCCTCAAGGAGCGAACGGCGTCAGCCGTGAGCGAGTAGGGTAAGGTAGTTCACATCGCAGTTTTTCAGATTGAGATAATCAGACTATGGCGTGGGCCCGGACGGGACTCCGGAGATAGGCGATCATATTATAGTCAGTTTGATACAAATTCAATTCTCTCTTGATCAGAGAACGCCCGTTCGGTTGCTGATTTCGTACGGAGCGATATATATCACTCATAGCAACAAAAACCGTGCCTCGGTGAAATCCTCGGCTGTATGTCCTCGCCCGAGTGCGGGACACTGTCGCCGGTACTCGATACGCTCCACACCGGTGTGGCGATCTATGACGCCGCCTCCGGGGCCGTTATCGACGCGAACGCCCGACTGGAGGAAATCCTCGGATACAGTTCGGACCGACTGCGTGAGCTCTCCGTGGCCGAATACACGGCAAACACCTACCCGCACACCGAGTCTGAGTTCCACAATCGACTCTCCAGGGCCGCCAACGGAAGCCCGCAGCAGTTCGTGTGGCGAGCCAAACGAGCGGACGGCGAACTCATTTGGATTCAGGTGTTCACTTCGCGACAGCGCCCGACGGCGGACCGCTGTGTACACGTCGAGGTACGAGATGTCACACGTCACTACGACACCCATCATCGGGCGGAGCTGTTCTGGCGCGTCCTTCGGCACAACCTCCGGAACGAGGCCGCGATTATCATCGGATGCGCGGAGCAGGCGATGAACGCCTCCGAGGGCGGACCGTCCGAGGAGGTCATCTCGACTATTCGATCCAGAGGCGAGAAGCTCGGTAACATCGCTACGTCAGTGAAACAGATCGAACACGCGGTGAGCGACTCACAGGCGAGCGTCGTCCGGGTTTCCGCCGCGGGCGCCGTGCGGGACATCGCGAATCGGATAGGCGCCGAATACCCCGACGCGGACATCCGGGTCAGCGAACGGAAACGGATGTGGATCGACGTCAACGACGCGTTTGAGTACGCGCTCGCACACGCCATTGAGAATGCGATCGTCCACAGCAACGACGAGGCGCCGACAGTCGAAATAACGGTCGGCCCATCGCCCAACACCGGTCGCGCGGAGATCCGCATCGAAGACACGAATCCGCCGATCCCGCCCGGGGAGATCGCCGCGTTGTTTTCGCCGACCGTCACCACGAGCACGTCCCACGGCTCCGGGATCGGCCTGTTCGTGATGAAGTGGTGCGTCGAATCGCTCGGCGGAGAGGTGTTGTTCGAATCGCGGAATTCCGGGGGAAACGCCGTCTCCTTATTCTTGCCGCCCAAGCAGCTCCCGGATTCGATGATGACCGATTGAGTTCGTTGTTCGCGACGGCGCGTACGTCTCGATGGGAGTTACCCTTCCTCAGTCAGCACGAATAGATCTCCAATTCGCTCCATTCGATATCGATCCGAGCGCTGTCGGCGGCGACATGTCCGGAGGCGAAACGAGGGGGTTCACGAAAACAGTCGCGGCGACCGCACCTGTGAATCACCTTGATAATCGCAAGCCCACACCCGGACATACCGAGCGGAACGGATGTCTATTGAGCAGAAAGTGATGTGTTTCTCTTGGAGATCTCATCCATCGGTAATTCCGCCTTCGAATCCGTCTCTGAGGTGCGATTCGAGTTCGGATCGAGGAGCCAAGCGGGCAGCCGTCACGAGCCGATAGCCGTCTGATCGACTCGCGCCCTGGGCCTTGTTTAGACGCTTGAATTCACGTGTTTCAGGCGGTGAAAGACTGCTCGATGTTTCTGATGGCAGCCTTTAGGACGATCTCTCGAAACTGACCAAACCACGTTCTGGCTTTAATCGTCGAGCCGAATCGCTTGCGCAG
>NZ_NHPE01000088.1:0-91127 GCF_002252895.1 Halorubrum sp. Eb13
CCCCCGGCCGCCGCCCCGCCGCCGTCCGCCTGCGACGAGAGGTCGCCCATCACGTCGATGAACTGGGTCTGGAGGATCGCCATCACGCCGAGCAGCGTGACGTACGTCATCACGATGATGGCCACCTGCATCCGGGTCCGGGAGATCCGTTCGCGCTCGATGTCGTCCTGGTTCTCCGAGGCCTGCGCCGCCGTCGTCAGCACGTCCGTGATCTGCGAGGAGGCCTCCTGCGCCTCCGAGATGAGCTTCACCGTCCGGGCGAGCCGCGGGACCGCGTACGTGTTGTTGAACTCGACCATGGCGTCCCGGAGGCTCATCCCGTAGTTCACCTTCGCGTGGATCACCTCGAACTCCTCGGCGAGCTGGCCGGTCGACGTCTCCGAGACCGTCTGGACCGACTCCAGCAGGGTCTGTCCGGTGTCGTTCGCCGACGAGAGCTTCCGGAGGCTCTCCGAGAGCTTCCCCGTGATCGCCCGCTTCGATCGCTGGCTCCACTCGTGGAACAATGCGAGCGGGCCCAGCACGAGGTACGCCGGGACGTAGATCCAGACGAACGCCGACCAGACCGGGCGGGCGACCCATCCGTCGAAGGTCGTCGGCGCGTTGCCCGTGAGCGCCGCGATGGCGACGATGGCGACCGCGGCCGGTACGGTCAGCGCCAGCGTGTACAGCGGGTTGTCGCGCAGGAAGAGGTGCGGCGCCGAGACGATCCGTTTCGTCTTGTACGTCCCCTCCCGGTCGCGGATCCGGTCGAAGACGCCGAATCGACCGACGAACCCTTCGATGAGTCCGAAGTGGAGCAGCCCTTCCTGGCTCGTCTGTCGGAGCCGCTCGCTGCCGCCGTCGGGGCGGAGGTAGCCGTCGCCGGGCTCGTCCTGCTTGACGGTCGAGACGAGCACGAGGAAGCCGATCCCGGTCAGCGGGATCAGGACGTACACCGTCGCGTACAGCAGTCGGTCGTCCGCCTCCCCCATCATCCCCATGATGACGAGGATGATGATCAGGAGGAGGGGGAATAAGGAGAGCGTCATGTACATCTCGCCGAACAGCTCCAGCGTCTCCAGGGTCATCTCGCGCTCCTGTTTCGACGTGCGGAGGTGTTTCTCCTTTTTGTCTTTCAGGAAGCTCTCCATGTCGCCGCCGGAGTTGACGATCGAGAGCATGTCGGCGAGGAACTGCGAGAGCTCGTCGGAGGGGGTCTCCATCGACTGCTGGCGGATCGCGTTCCGGTAGTCGGTGCCGAAGTACTCCGTCTCGTTGACGATGCTCTGGAACTCGCGGGAGACCTCGCCGTAGGTGTCCTCCGCCGTCGCCATCGCGCGCAGGATCTCGAGCTGATTGAGCCCGCCGACGGAGAGCGCGTACATGAACGAGACGGAGTCAGCGAGCAGGAGGTTGATCTCGCGCTTCCGCGACGACGCGCGCGAGTAGGGGACCGCGACGAGGGCGCCGAACCCGAGCGCGAAGCCGATCGACCCGAAGACGAGCCCGCTTATCAGCACCGCGGTCGGCACGACCAGCGACCGCAACAGCTCCTGGATCGCCGGCGTGGGCGCGGGCATCCCGAGCGAAAGCGTGTTCGGGTCGATCAGCCCGAGCGAGAACACGCCGTACCCGATCAGCGTGCCGAGCGCCCAGAGCAGCCCACCGGCGAGCAGCCCGGCGCCGAGCGCTCGGGAGACGTACATCTCGACCTGGTCCGGCATCCGCGCCTCCGCGAGCTTGCGCTCGACGTCGCCGACGAAGTCGCCGTCGGGGTCGAACAGCAGCTCGAAGACGGGGTAGAACAGCTCCGCGAGGACGTCGGCGTCGGCGGAGCCGTCGCCGACCCCCGCGTCGAGGCTCACGCGAGCCACCTCGTCGGGGTCACGGCGCTACCGCTCCTCCGGGGACTCGACCGTGCCGAACCCCCAGTCGTCGATGTCGTCAGCGCTCTCCCCGCCGTCGCTCTCCGCCTCCCCCGCCTCGCCGTCGCTCTCCGTCTCTTCCGATTCGCCGTCGCTCTCCGTCTCTCCAGATTCGCCGTCGCTCTCCGCCTCCCCCGCCTCGCCGTCGCTCTCCGCGTCGTCATCGGGCCCTGCCTCGCCGTCTTCCGCGGCCGGGTCCAACACGTCGATCCCCTCCTCGAACGGCTCGTCGAAGTCGATAGCGCCGCTTCCACCGCCCGAATCGGCGCCATTCGAGTCACGGACCCCGGTGCCCGACCCCGATCCATCCGCCGCCTCCGTCCCGTTCGCCGGTTCCTCCGACGACGGGGACCGATCGCTCGACTCGACGCCGGCACCGCCGTCGGCCGTCACCGCCTCCGGCGGCGTTCCGTCGATCGGTGCGCTCTCGGCTTCCGCGGCGATCTGGGGGAGTTCGGGGCCGCCCGCTTCCGGGTGGAGCGCCGCCGCCTCGCGGGCCGCCTCCGCGAGCGTCCCGTGGTCGTCGTCGGGCGTCGCCTCGACGTCGGCGGCGGGCGCGACGTCGAGCAGCGCGTCGGCGACGGAGTCGGGCATCCGTCCCCGGTACTCGGCGAACAGGTCCCCGGCGTCGGCGAGGATCCGCTCTACCTCCGCGCGGCCCGCCTCGTCCGGCTCGGGGCGGGGGATCATCTCCTCCTTGTCGCGGTCGACGTTGATGAGCACGGACTCCATCTCCCGGAGGTCCTCCAGCGAGCGCTCCAGCCCCTCGTTCGCCATCAGCGCGAGCACCGTCTCGGGGTCGTTGATGAACGCCTGGAACGTCGCCGCCACCTGCGCGTAGCTGTTGAGCCCGCGGTCGATGAGGTACGCTAACACGACCCGGCGTTTCCGGAGCTCCTCGTTCAGCGTCTCGCGGCTCCACCCGCGGTCGAACATGATGTCTTCGAGGGTGTTCGAGTCGCCCATCTGGAGGAACTCGTCCGTCTCCGCCTGCCACTGGAACACGTCCTGAACGTTGATCTCGTCGTTCTCGGCGTCGTAGTGGTTGATCTCGGTCAGCGACTTGTTTCGGCGCACCTTCTTTCCCTGCACCCGGGTCGACGTCTGAACGGAGACCAGGTCGAGGGCGGTGAACATCGTCTTCGAGACGTTGATCGGCTCCGTGGTGAACCGCTTGAGCACCTCGCCGACCGTGTCGGCGTGGAAGGTGGTGTACGTGGTGTGGCCGGTCGACATCACCTGGAAGGCGGTCCGGCCCTCCTCACCGCGGATCTCGCCCATCACGATGTAGTCGGGGCGCTGCCGGAGCGCGGCCTCCAGTAAGTCGAACTCGTCGATGTCGCCCTTGTCGTCGTCGGAGAAGGAGGGGCGGGTGACCGAGGCGATCCAGTTGCGCTGCGGCAGTTCGACCTCGCGGGTGTCCTCGATGGAGACGATCTTCGCGTTCGAGGGGATGAACAGCGAGACCGCGTTCAGGCTCGTCGTCTTCCCGGAGGCGGTGCCGCCCGCGAAGATCAGGCTCTTGTGGTTCTCGATCGAGAGCCAGAGGAACGCCATCTCGTCGAGCGAGAACGTCTTCCAGTTGATCAGGTCGATCGGGGTGAAGGGGACCTCGTTGAACTGTCGGATGGTGTAGTTGGTCCCGTGGTCCGACACCTCCCGGCCGAGCGTGAGCTGGGCGCGGGAGCCGTCGGGGAGGGTGGCGTCCACCTGCGGGCGCCGCTTCGAGATCCCCTTCCCGGAGCGCTGCGCGAGCTTCACGACGAAGTCGTCGAGCTCGTCGGTCTCGTGGTAGACGTTGGTGATGATCTGCTCGTAGTCGGAGTGGTAGACGAAGACGGGGGAGTTGTACCCGTCACAGGAGATGTCCTCCACGTTGATGTCGTACTTGATCGGGTCGATCCGCTCGTAGCCGATGAAGTCCCGCTTGAGGTAGTACAGCAGCTTCTCGACCTGGTGCTCCGACAGCGTCTCCGGGTCCTCGGCCAACACCGCGGGCTCGGGCCGGGCGAGGATCGTCGCCGGCGCCGACTCAGCCCCCGATTTCGTCGGGGGCACGTAGCCGAGCGACTCCGTGATCCGAGCGGCGATCCCTTCGGTGACGTCGAAGCCGAACCGGTCGACCACGTCGTCGACGAGGTCGTCGATCACCCCGCGGTCGCCGTCCTCGCGCTCGTAGAGGTCGTACCGGTCGAGCAGGGTGAGCGTCTCGTCGACGATAACGTCCTTCCGGAACGCCTCGTCCCCGCCCGCGATCGCCTCGTCGGCGTACTTGATCGAGGTGCGGAGCTTCCCCGTCAGGAACTCGACGAGGTCGGCCTCGATGTCGGTCCGGTACGGCTGGACCGCGTAGTACTTCACCTCGTTCTCCTTCGTCGAGCGGAACACGATGACGAACGCGTACGGCTTGTTCACCCAGTACCGCTCGATCTCTCGGAAGTGGACCTTCTTCGGCATCGGGACCGCCTTCTCGAGGTCGTACCGGTTCGCGAGGGTGGTGTCGCCGTCCGCCGTCGAGAAGAACTCGTCCTCGTCGACGTCGGGGTTCACGTTCACCGTGCGCTCGTCGACCAGGTCGGCGAGCTCGGCGGCGGCGCTCCCGCCCGCGCCGAGGAGCTCCTCCGTCCGGTCGGGGTCGAACCCGAGCGCTTCGGTCTTGTCCTCGTGGGTGAACGCCAGCGGCTCGTCGTCCTCGCCGGTCGGCGGGGTCCCGTCCTCGTCGAGGAAGAACTCGTCGCGGTAGTCGTCCCACGTGTAGTACCCCTTTAAGACCGGCACCGAGTAGAGGTCGTACCGCGCCGAGCACAGGTCCCAGAGGGCGTCGCCGACGGCGGCGGCCGCCCCTACCCGGTACCCGGTCTCGGACGGGTCGAAGCCGAGGAACTCGCCCGGGTCCACGCCGACGCGAGCCCACTCCTCAGCGGTCGGGACGCGCCGAGGGACCGATTCCACGTCGTTGCCCGCAGCGACCACGACCCCGGGAACGCCCGCGCCGTCGACCGCGATTCCGGGGCGTTCGTCCGGCTCGGTCGGCCCCTCTCGCTCGTCCGGTCCTTCCGATCCGTCCCCAGCGGCAGAGTCGGGTTCGGTCGGAACGACGGCCTCTTCGCCGTCGGTGTCGTCCTCCTCGCCGTCGCTGTCAGAATCATCCCCGCTGTCGGCATCGCCGTCGTCCCCGTCGCTGTCAGAATCATCCCCACTGTCGGCATCGCCGTCGTCCCCGTCGCTGTCGGCATCGCCGTCGCCGTCGGCTCCGTCGTCCCGCTCGCCGTCACCCTCTCTGTCGGCATCGGCGTCGTCTTCCTCGCCATCGCCCGCCTCGCCGTCTCCGTCGCCCCCCTCCGTCGTTCCGACCGACTCCGCTCTCGGGTCGAGAGGGTTCGCCGCGGTCGAGGTCCCGGCGGGGACGACGGCCGCGCCGCTGAGGACGACTCGGTCGGGGCCGATCACGAGGGCGCCCGCCTCGGGGGTTCCGTGTCCCGGGACGGCGGTGTCGCCGTCGGTCGTGTACGGCTCGTCGACGCCGGCGGCGCGGATGACTCGGTCGACGCCGTCCTCGAAGTGGGCGTCGACGGCGGTCGACGGGACGACCGGCCCCTCGCCGATGTCGGCGTACAGCTCGTCCGCGGCGTCGTCACGGCCGCGGTCGCGGAGAAACGAGCGCCACGAGTACCGTCCCACCGCGACCGGGGGATCGGACGCCGCGGAGTCCGCCGTCTCGTCGGGCGAGAGGGGCGAACGCTCGGCGTCCTCGGTTGCCATGCGTACGGGAACGCCGCAACCGTTGAAAAAGGTGTCTCGCAAAAACCCGCGACTGATAATCCCCGGAGGGGGTGACCGGAGCGGCGGACGAGCCGATCGACTGACGGCGATGGCGCGCGGCCGACCCTCTCTCCGACGGCGCCGCCGGTCACTTCCGACGGCGCGGGCTCGACCCGCGGCGGGAGCGACCCCTCAGGGCCAGAGCCCGCGCGCCTCGTGCGCCTCGGCGATCCGCGACAGGGCGACGATGTAGGCGGCGTCGCGCCACGTCACGTCCCGCGCTTCGAACTCCTCCCGGACGTCTCCCCAGGCGCCGAGCATCTCGGTCTCCAGTTCGTCGTTGACGCGGTCGAGCGACCACGCGCGGCGGTTGATGTCCTGAAGCCACTCGAAGTAGCTCACCGTCACCCCGCCGGCGTTGGCCAGAATGTCCGGGATCACCGGCACGTCGCGCTCGGCGAAGACCTCGCTCGCCGCGCTCGTCGTCGGACCATTGGCCCCCTCGATAACGATGTCCGCGGCGACGTCGTCGGCGTTGTCGGCCGTCAGCACGTTCCCGATCGCCGCCGGGATCACCACGTCGACGTCGAGCTCCAGCAGGGCGTCGTTCGTCACCGTCCCCGGCGCCTCGTGGGTCATCACCGCTTCCGGATCCTCGCGGTGGGAGGGGATCGCGCGCGTGTCGAGGCCGTCCGGGTCGTAGACGCCGCCGGTGACGTCGCTCACGGCGACGACGTTCGCCCCCCAGTCGTCGAGCAGCGTGGCGGCGTTCGCCCCGACGCTTCCGAACCCCTGCACCGCGACCGACGTCTCACCGATCGCCTTCCCGTAGTAATCGACGGCCTCGCGGGCGACGATAGCGACGCTCCGGCCCGGCGCCTCGTCGCGGCCCTCGCTCCCGCCGACGACGGGCGGCTTCCCCGTCACCACGCCGGGGATCGTTTCGCCCTCCTGCATGGAGTAGGCGTCCATCAGCCACGCCATCGTCTGCGGGTCCGTCCCCATGTCGGGCGCGGGGATGTCCGTCGTGGGACCGATGACGGCCCGGATCTCGTCCGTGAACCGGCGCGTCAGCCGTTCCGTCTCCTCGTCGGTCAGGTCCTTCGGATTCACCGCGATACCGCCTTTCGCACCGCCGAACGGGATGTCCATCACGGCGCACTTCCACGTCATCCACATGCCGAGGCCGACGCACTCCTCGCGCGTCACGTCGGGGTGATACCGGAGCCCGCCCTTATACGGGCCGCGGACGCTGTCGTGTTGCGCGCGATACCCGGTGTACACCGCCACGTCCCCGTCCTCGCGTTCGATCGGGACGGTGACCTCGTGGACCCGCTTAGGGTGTTTGAGCCGTTCGACCACGTTCGGATCGATATCCAGGTGATCGGCGGCGTGCTGAAGCTGTCGGCGCGCCGTCTCCAGCGCCGATTCCGGCTCGTTCGGTTCAGGGTCGTTCGGTTCCGATCGGGTCTCCGCTCGCGGCCCGTCGCCGGCCGTCGTCGATGTCGGACCCATCGTCACTCGAGCGGGGTGTGTCGGTTCCGTATCTCGCCCCCGCAGTCGGGACACTGACCGGGATTGTTCTCGGCGAGCACGACGTGTCCGCAGTCGAAACACTCGTAGGGCGATTCCTCGGCCGATTTCTGGTCGACGTCCCTCATTGGTGGTCGTGAGTTCCGGCGCGTCTGCGCGGGACTCTACAAGGGCATATTGGGGATATAAGGATATATTCAGTAGTTGCTCATCCAACCACGCCTCGAACGGAGTAGTTTATAATTAAACCTTATCGTGGCAGAGCAGGGGGCCGGGATCAGCGGTCGACGTGGCCGGCGGCCACCGGCGCGTGGTCGTCGATCAGCGCCGCGAACAGCTTCCGCTGGGCCGTTCGGATGTGCTGGTAGAACGCCTGCGGAGAGATGTCGAGCGAGTCCGCGACGACCTCGCCGGTCGCCTTCCGCGGCGACTCGAAGAACCCGCTGTAGTACGCGGTCTCTAAGACCTCGAGCTGTCTGTCGGTCAGCCTGTCGAGCACCGACGCGTAGAACCCGTGTTCGGACGCCTGTTCGCGCGACTGCTTCGACGAGAGGTCGACGTCGGCGAACCGGTCGCGGACGAGCCGCGTGACGTGTCTGTGTTCGCCCCCGCCGGGAACGTCGATGACCAACTCCGCCCCTTCGGCCGTCGCCGTCGCGCTCCGGAGGACGGCGCCGTGTTCCGCCAGATCCGCGGCGAGGAAGGGCTCGGCCAGTCGGAGTCGCACCACCCCTCCGGCGTCGCCGCCCCGGATCCGCCG
Organism: Halorubrum sp. Eb13; assembly: GCF_002252895.1. Lineage (NCBI taxonomy): Archaea > Methanobacteriati > Methanobacteriota > Halobacteria > Halobacteriales > Haloferacaceae > Halorubrum > Halorubrum sp. Eb13. The sequence goes on from NZ_NHPE01000088.1 coordinate 7,963, forward strand.
AACGGCCTCGACGGCCACGAGCTCCTCGGTCGCGTCGACGACCGCGTCGAGCGGCGCGTCCTCGACGGTGAGGAACACGTCGTTGCCGCTCACGGTCTGTCGAACGCCGCCCTCGTAAGAGACCGTGCAGCCGGCGGTCTCGGCCAGTTGCGAGAGCACGAACGACGGGTCGCGGACCGCGTACTCGACGCGGGTCATCGAGGTCGTGAGCAGCGCGCGCTTGCGCTCGCCGGCGCTGATCGCGGCGGCGATCGTCTCTCCGAGCTCCGCGAGCACGGCCTGTACGGTCTCGTCGAACGCGTCCGGCGCCTCCGCGTACACGGTCAACACGCCGTACGAGAGGTCGTTGTACACCAGCGGGACGCTCAACACCGAGAGCAGATCGCGGGAGATCGCGTCCGAACGCCACGGCGCCGCGCGGATGTCGGCCGCGACGTTCGAGACGTGGGTCACCTCCCCGGTCGCCGCCGTCCGGCCCGCCGGTTCGACGCTCTCGGGAGCGACGGGGAACGTCCGCGCGTCGAGGTAGCCCCGATCGGTCCCCGCCCACGCCCGCGGCGTCACCGCGTCGCCGGCGTCGTCGCGGGCGCCGATCCACGCGAGCCGGAAGCGCCCGTCCGCGGTGAGCCGTTCGCAGACGGTGTGGTCGATCTCCTCGCGGGTCTCGGCCTGCACGATCCCGTGGTCGATCTCGCGGATCGTCTCGTTGATCCGGTCGAGCGCCGAGAGCCGGTCGTTTCGGCGCTGGAGCTCGCGGTCCTGCTCGCGGAGCTGGGACTCCCGGTCGACCCGGTCGAGCGCCGCCTCGGCGGTCGCCGCGAGGAGGTCGGCCAGCTCCCGCCTGACGTCGTCGAAGGCGCCGACGTCGGTCGAGCCGGCGACGAACACGCCGTGGTTCCCGAGGGGGATGTACGCCGCGCTCCGGAGGCCCGTGGCGCGGTCCGTGAGGCGGTCCGAGTCGTGCACGTCGTCGAAGAACAGCGCCTCGTTCTCGACGAAGCTGTGACTCGTGAGGTCGCGACCGTCCGCGTGCACGGCCGGCAGCGGGCCGTGGACGTTCCGCATCGCCTGCGAGCGGGCGGCTGGCCGGAGTCGGGTGTCGTCGGCGTCGAAGAGGTAGACGGCGCCGGCGTCGAGACCGAGCACGTCCGGGGTGTCGTCGACGAGGTGACGGGCGATCTCGCGGTGGGTCTCGGCGTAGAGGAAGTCCCGAGCGGTCTCTTGGAGGGTGGCGAGCGCCCGCTCGCGCTGCTTGCGCTTCGTGACGTCCCGGCAGCTGTACAGCAGCGTGCCGTCCTCGATTGACGCCTCGCGGACGTTCACCAACAGCGTGTGCTCGTGGCCGGCCTTGTCCGTGGCCGTGGTCTCGATGTTCTTCAGGACGCCCTCCTCGGCGAGCGCCTCTCGGTCGAAGAGGTCCTCCCCGAGCAGGTCCTCGATGGTTCCCAGCTCGCGGATCTCCTCGGCGGTGTACCCGAAGATGAAGTGAACGTTCGGGCAGACGTAGGTGTACTCCCCGTCCTCGTCGGTTATCAGGACGGTGTCGGTCATGTTGTTGAGCGTGACGCGGTGGAGCTTCTCCGACCGCCGGAGCTCCCGCTCGAGGGCGACCCGGTCGGTGATGTCCGCGCTGTCCACGACGATCGAAGAGAGGTCCCCGCGCTCGTCGGTGACCGGCCGGACGGAGAGCTCCAGCACCCGGTCGTCGGTCGCGTCCCGGACGACGACGGCGTGGGCGAACTCCCCGCCCCGCGCGGCGTCGACGAGCCGGCGGATGTCCTCGCGCGGACGGTCGCCCTCGGACCACCACGGGAGGGTCCAGAACGGGTCGCCGACGACGGCGTCGGCGTCGGCGTCGACCATATCCAGGGCGGCCTGGTTGACGCGCGTGAGCCGCCCGTCCGGGTCGAGCACCCACGTCGCCGACCTGGCGTCTCGGAAGGAGGCGTCGAACTGCCGCGCGCGCTCGCGTCGCGTCACCGACCGGCGGGCCTCCCGGACGGCCCGCTCCGTCCGCCGAATCGCGTCGTCGACCGCGTCCGGCAGCGGGTCGTCGATCGCGAGGTAGTCGGTCACGCCGGCGCCGATCGCCTCGCTGGCGATCGCCTCGCTCCCCGCGGTCGTTCCCAAGACGACCGGCAGCGAGGCCGTCCGGTCGCGTATCCGGCGAGCGAGTTCGACGCCCGTGGTCCCCGGGAGCTCGTAGTCGGTCACCACGCAGTCGACCGCCGACGCTCCGAGGGCGTCCAGCGCCGCCGCCGCCGTCGGGACGACCCGGACGCTCGCGTCGGACCGATCTCGGAGGGCGTCGACGTAGGCGTTCGACCACGCCGTCTCGCCGACCACGACGATATCGGCGGCGTCGAGAACGCCGCGGGATGTGGAACTCATGTGAAACGCGACGGCACCGGCCGCGTACCGGAACGCGACGCGGCGCGTCGATACCGCGGGCTACTCGTCGGACGAGCAAAATCCCTGTTGTTTACTATTCAACCCGGGGCGGTTCGTCGGCCGCCGCGCTCGGCCCGGACCCGGCCGCGGCCGAACGGAGAGCGGGCCTTTAGTTCGTCGGGGTCGAAGCGGACGGTGTGACACGCTCCGACGCCCCCGACGGGCTGCGGTCCCTCGGGCGGCTCCGACGGGCGCCCGTCCGGCGGCGCGTCCGCGAGGCGGTCGCCGAGGAGCTGCTCGGCACCCCCCGGAGCCTCGGCGTCGTGCTCGCGTTCGTCGCGTTCATGCTCGCGGTCGGCGCCGGCTACTACGCCCCGACGGCCGGCGACGTGCCGGTTCCGCTGTGGCCGCTGTACGCGGACTCGGCGGTCGCGGTCGCGCTCGGCGGGGCGGTCCTGCTGACGCTCGTGCCGACGGTGCTTTCCGGCGGGAGCGTGGCCGCCGACGCTCCCGCGTCGCGGCCGCTGGCGTACCTCCACACCCTCGCGTTCGTCTGGCTGGTCACGTTCGGCCTCTGGCCGCTGGTCTCGTTGAACCTCGCCTTCTCGCAGTACGTCGCGGCCCCCGACGCGTGGATCTACTACTGGGGCGTGCTCGGCACGCACCTCTGTTTCGTCGGGCTCGCGCTGCTGTTCCCGGCGTTCGGGCGGACGAGCCGCGGGGCGCTCGGACTCGCACTCGTGCTGGCCGTCGGGAACGTCGCGCTCGACTACGGGGTCGGCTACCACCCGCCCCTCCTGTACGAGCCCGGGCCGCTGCTGGCGGGCGCGACGCTCGCGATCGCCGTCTTCTCTGTGTGGCTCGCGTGGCGGTCGTTCCCGCGGCTGGACGAGACTGGGTAAGTGTCCCTCGTCGTCGGCTTTCGCGAATTCGCGGGGGGTCCGTCGATAACCGGTAGTGTCGAAGCGGTCGGTCTCCCCGGCCGATCCGGCGTCTGCGGGATACGACGCGAACGGTCTGCGCCGCAGACGGACACCGGCGGCTCAGCGACACCACCGCTCGACGCCTTGTATCACCACCAATAGGATTATTTCCAAACACTGTCAATCGAGACCGTCTTGCATACCAAGCTGACCGGAGGCGGTGACCTCGTCGGAGACTCGGCGTGGCGGGTCGTAACTATCGCGGCCGCGTGGTTGCTGCTCCTGTTCGTCGGTGCGTACCTGATCACCCCGGCCAGTATCCTCACGCTGATGATGACCGATCTCGACATCACCGAGACCACGGCCGCCGCACTCGTCTCGATGCCACAGGTGGCCGCGACGGTGATCGGTATTCCCGTTGGGATCTATCTCGATCGCGTCGAGACCCGTGCGGTTATCCCCGCGGCGGCGGCCGTCCTCCTCGTCGGCAGCGTCGGCGACTGGTTCGCCGCGAGCGAGGGGACCGTCTCGCTGCTGATCGCGTCGCGACTGTTCGCAGGCGTCGGAATGTTCGTTCTCTGGGTCGTCAGTATCAACGTCGGGTCGAGGACGTTCCCACCCGACAGGCGGGCGACGGCGACGTCGGTGATCATCTCGGGATATCCCGCCGGGTACGCGCTCGGACAACTCGGTGCGCCGCGCCTCGCCGAGGTCGTCGCTTGGCCGGGGGTGTTCCCCGTCTTCGGCGGCGCGGTCTTCGTGATGTCGCTCGCGCTCTCCGTCGCGGTCGGGCGGGTCGGCGGGTTCCGGGCGGCCACGGCTCCGGACCCGATAACGCTGATCGGCTTCAAGCGGGTGCTGAGAAACCGGAACGTGTGGATGATCGTCGCCGTCACGGGCCTCGGCTACTCGCTGTATATGGTGTTTAACTCGTGGATGCCGACGTACATCACCCGTCAGTTCGGCGTGTCGCTGGCGGAGAGCGGCGCGTTCGTCGCGCTGTTTCCCGCGGTCGGGATCCTCGCTCGGCCGACGGGCGGATGGCTGTCGGACACGGTGTTCGCCCGGCGACGGCGGCCCGTCTTCGCCGCCTCGTTCGTCGGCGCCACCGTGCTCTCGGTCCTCATGTACTACAGCACGACTATCGCGGTACTCGTCGCGACGCTCGTCCTCGCAGGGGTGTTCCTCCAACTGCAGATCGGGCTCATGTACCAGTCAATTCAGGAGTTCGTTGCCCCGAGCGCCGCCGGAACGGCCGTTTCGATCGCGAGCGTGGCCGGGTGGGCGGCGTCGTTCGTCGCGCCCGTCGTGGCCGGCAAACTGATCGCCACCGCGGGCACCGACGCCGTCCTGTTCGCGCTCGCGGTCGGCCTCGGCGTGACGGGAGCGCTCACCGTCTGGCGGATGGCCGAGTCCGGCACCGCCGCGACGCCGGTCTGATTACGTCCTTCGCGTTCGGCAGTCGATTTTGATCGGTTCCGAATCGGTCAGAACAGGGACCGCGAGATACGACGCGCGGAGACGAATCGTTCGATAGAATCCGCCTCCGCACCCGAAATCAGGGGGTTAACAAATGCGGACGATGCGTTTTGATCGGCAAAACGGCCCGATAATCGCCACATTGCGCCGGTGTAGGTGGAGCGGTATAGAGTGCTATCGAGTAGAATGTGGTGCGTTTCTCGTGGAGATCGAGGTCCGTCTTTCCGGCGTGCTTCGCCGCCACGTTGGCGGACGGGATCATGTGTACTCAGACACGGTCAAGCGAAGCGAAGGAACGGGCGCGACGGGATCCTCGCGAGCGAAACGAAGTGAGCGGGCGAGGGTCAGCCGTGCCCGTATCGGACGCAGTGAGATACGGGCACGGCGGGATTCGAACCCGCGATCGAGAGGTTAGGAACCTCTCGCCCTGTCCGCTAGGCCACGCGCCCAACGCGGCGGAGAAAACGTCGCAGCGGGGATCGGTCGGCGTCGCCGAGCAGGTCTACGCGCTCGTCTCTTTCTCGGTTTCGAGGTCCTCGAGGTCCTCGTCCTCGTCGACCGTCGAGTCCGCGCTAACGGTCGACTCCTCGTCGTCTCCCTGCATCTGTTTCAGTTCGTCCTCGACCTCCTCGCGTCCCTTCTTGAACTCGCCCATCGCTTGGCCGGTCGACCGAGCGAGCTTCGGAATCTTGTTCGCCCCGAACAGAAGGACCAGCACGAGCAGGATGATGAGGAGCTCCGGGCCCGCCGGGATGCCGCCGATCAGTGGAGTCGCAGTTACCATCTCTGTTCCGGAGTAACCCTCTTGCGATTATAGTCTTTTTGCCTCGGTGAGCCGACGGCGAGTCGTCGTTAGGCGGGCAACGCGCCGATAATCCCGCCTTCGCGGGAAGTCGGTCGACGAACGCCGAAACCGTGATACCCGCGCGGCGCGACCGGGAGGTATGACGACAGTCGGCGACGACGCCCCCGACTTCACCGCCCCGCTCGTTGACGGCGACATCGAATCGTTCCGGCTTGGCGACCGCCTCGGCGACGATCCCGTGGTGCTCGCCTTCTTCCCGGCCGCCTTCTCGAACACCTGCACCGACGAGATGGAAGCGCTCCGGGACGGCTTCGACCGCGACGACTGCACCCTGCTCGGCGTGAGCACCGACCTCCCGCACGCGCTCGCGGCCTATCGGACGCAGTACGACCTCCCGTTCGCGCTCGTGGGCGACCCCGACCACCGCGCGATCGAGGCGTACGACGTGGTCGAGTCGTTCGACCGCTACGGCGTCGACGCGGTCGCGCAGCGGGCCGTCTTCGTGATCGACGGCGACGGCGTCGTGACCTACCGCTGGCTCGCGGAGCACGCGGGACAGGAGCCGGACTACGACGCGCTCGACGAGGCGGTCGCCGAGGCGGCGTAGGTTACCTCAGACCGCGTCGCGGAGGTCCGCCAGCGCCTCCGGGTTCTCCATCGAGGAGAGGTCGCCGGGGTCCTCGTCGTTATAAACCGACTCGATCGCGCGCCGGATGATCTTCCCGGACTGCGTCTTCGGGAAGGCGTCGACGAAGAGCAGTTCGCGCGGCCGGAACGGTTTCCCGTGTTCCTCGCCGACCAGCTCGCGAAGCTCCTCGCGGAGCCCGTCGCCCGGTTCGACGTTGGGTTCGAGGACGACGTAGGCGACCACCGCGGTGCCGGTCGTATCGTCCGGGACGCCCACCGCGGCCGCTTGATTGACGGCGTCGTGGTCGATGAGCACGCCCTCAATCTCGGCCGGGCCGACCTTCCGCCCGGCGACGTTCAGGGCGTCGTCGGCGCGGCCGTGGAGGAACCAGAACCCGTCGTCGTCCTTCTGCGCGAAGTCGCCGTGGTCCCAGAGGTCGTCCCACGTCGACCAGTACTCGTTCAGGTAGCGCTCGTCGCCGGACCACAGCGACTTCGTCATCGACGGGCAGGAGTCGCGGGCGACGAGGTAGCCGCGCTCCCCCTCGTCCCGGACCGACTCGCCGGTCTCGTCGACGATGTCGATGTCCATCCCGAGCCCCGGTCCCCCGAGCGTGCAGGGCTTCAGCGGCTGGTTCGGCATCGGCATCAGGAAGCAGCCGCAGATCTCGGTGCCGCCGGAGATGTTGATTATCGGGCAGTCGCCGCCGCCGACCGCGTCGTAGAACCAGCGCCACGACTCCGGGTCCCACGGCTCGCCGGTGGAGCCTAAGATTCGGAGCGATGAGAGGTCGTGGCCCTCGACCCACTCGTCCCCGTGCTTGCGGAGCGCGCGGATCGCGGTCGGCGAGATGCCGAACTGCGTGATCGAGTGCCGGTCGATCAGCTCCCAGAAGCGGTCCGGCTCGGGATGGTCGGGCGCGCCCTCGTACATCACCACGGTCCCGCCGAACGCGTGGTTCCCGATCAGCGTCCACGGCCCCATCATCCAGCCGATGTCGGAGACCCAGAAGAACCGGTCCGCCGGCTTCTGGTCGAAGCCGAAGTGGATCTCCTTGGCGCACTGGGTGAGGACGCCCGCGTGGGTGTGAACGATCCCCTTCGGCTCGCCCGTCGTCCCCGAGGAGTACAGCAGCATGGACTCCTGGTCGCTCGGGAGCCGCTTCGTCTCGTAGTCGGTCGATCGCGACGCGACCGCCTCCCCCCAGGTGACGTCGCGGTCGGCGTCCCACGGGACCGGCTCGACGCCACCGCCGTCGCCCCCCGCCGACTCGGCCGCCGGCGTCGCGCCCAATCGGTCGTACACCACGGTGTGTTCGACGTGGCCCGCGTCCGCGATCGCCTCGTCGGCGGTCCCCTTCAGCCGGACCTCGCTCCCGCGGCGGTAGAAGCCGTCGCCGGTGAACAGGACCGACGGCTCCGCGTCGGCGATCCGGGTCGCCGTCGCCTCGGTCCCGAACCCGGAGAAGATCGGCACCGCGATCGCGCCGACTTTCAGGCAGCCGTAGAGGATCGAGACGACCTCGGGCACCATCGGCATGTACAGGGCCACGGTGTCCCCGGTCTCGACGCCGACCGACTCCAAGTAGTTGGCGACGCGGTCGGTCTGGCGGGCCAGCTCGTGGAAGGTGACCTCCCGGACGTCGCCGGGCTCGCCCTCCCAGATCAGCGCGACCCGGTTCCGGTTCGGCGAGTCGACCGCGGCGTGTCTGTCGACGACGTTGTGCGCGACGTTGATCTCGCCGCCGGGGTACCAGTCGGTGAACTGGGGGCCGTCGCTGTCGTCACCGGACTGCGTCCGGTTGCCCGCGGAGCTCCGCTCCGCGCTGCCACGAACCGCGTCGTACTCCGTGTAGAAGTCGATGTCGAGGTAGTCGACGACCTCGTCCCAGAACCAGTCGACGCCGGACGCCGGTTCGCCCGGGAGCTCCGAGGTGGTGCGTTCGATGAGCGCCTCGTAGTCGTCGATGTCGTACTCGCGCATGAACGCGGCGACGTTCGTCGACTCCGCGAACGCCTCGCTCGGCTCGTGCACGACCTCGTCTATCCCCTCGTACTCGTCCATCTCGTCCGGCCGTTTTCGCGGTAACGGTAAGTAATTTTCCTGAAATTCGCGCCACCGCGGTTCCACGCACTCGCCCGCGACCGCCGCCGTGGTCGCTGTCGCGGTCGTCGCCGCGAGGAGTTCGCGTCGGCGCATGAGAACGCGATCGGCGCCGCGAGAGTTGAACCCCGGACACGCGAGCGTCGGGAGGCCCTGCGGGCTCTGACAGAGGGAGAAGCGGTCGACCCCGGTCGACGCGGCCGGGAAGATCGGGGACCTACTCGGTCTCGACCGGGACGTCGGCGACGGGATCGGCCTCGTCCGCGGCGGCCTCCGCGTCGGCGTACACCGACTTGGGAACGATGTCTACGGAGGCGACCTCGTCGTCCGGGTCCAGGTTCATCACGATAACGCCCTTCGTGTTTCGGCTCACGGTGGATATCTCCTCGACGCGGGTCCGCATGATCTGGCCGTCGCCGCTCATCGCGACCAGGTGGTCGCCGTAGGTGACCGCCTCGATGGCGACGACCTCGCCGTTGCGGTCGCCGGTCTTGATGTCGATCAGCCCCTTCCCGTTGCGGGACTGGAGGCGGTACTCGTCGAGGTCGGAGCGCTTCCCGTAGCCGTTCTCCGTGACGGTGAGCACCCAGTTGTGGTACGCGTCGTCGATGGCGGCCACGCCGGCGACCGCGTCGCCCTCGCGGAGGTCGATCCCGATCACGCCGCGGGCGGTCCGGCCCATCGCCCGGGCCTCCGACTCGTCGAAGCGGATCGCCATCCCGTTCCGGCTCCCGATGACGATGTCCGTGTCGCCGTCGGTCACCTCGACGTCGACGAGCTCGTCGCCGTCCTCCAGCCGGATCGCGCGGATCCCCGTCGACCTGATGTTCCCGAACTCGTCGACGGCGGTCCGCTTGATGTACCCGTCGCGGGTGACCATCGTGAGGAACTCGTCGTCGTCGAGGTCGTCGGTGTTCACCACCGCCTCGATCTCCTCGCCGCCGTCGAGGTCGAGGAGGTTGACCGCGGACTTCCCCCGGGCGGTCCGGGACATCTCCGGGATTTCGTACGTCTTCAGCTCGTAGATCTGTCCGCGGTTGGTGAAGACGAGCAGGTAGTCGTGGGAGTTCGCGGCGAACACGGAGGAGACCCTGTCGCCCTCCTTCAGGCCGGTGCCGATGATCCCCTTACCCCCGCGGTTCTGCGCCCGGAAGGTGTCGAGCGACATGCGCTTGATGTAGTCGTCCTCGCTCATCACGACGACGCACTCCTCCTCCGGAATGAGGTCCTCGTGGGTGACGTCGCCGACGTCCTCGATGAAGCTCGTGCGGCGCTCGTCGCCGTACTCCGCCTTCATGTCGTTCAGCTCGTCGACGATCACGGCGTCGAGCTCGTCGGGGTCGGCGAGGATCGTCTCCAGCCGCTCGATGCGGGCGGTGACATCCTCGTACTCCGACTCGATCTCCTGCGTCTCCATCGAGGTGAGCGAGCCGAGCTGCATGCGGACGATGTGCGCCGCCTGGGCTTCGCTGAACTCGTACTCCGCCTCCAGCGCGGCCTTCGCGGCGTCGCGGTCGTCGGAGTTCTGGATCGTCTCGACCACGTCGTCGACCTGTTCGAGCGCCTTCAGTCGGCCTTCGAGGATGTGCGCGCGGTCCTCTCGCTCCGCGAGCTCGTGCTCTGAGCGGCGGCGCACCACCTCGCGGCGGTGCTCGACGTAGTGTTCGAGCGTCTCCTTCAGGTCCAGCACCTGCGGCGAGCCGTCGACCAGCGCGAGGTTGATGACGCCGAAGGTGCGTTCGAGGTGGCTCTCTAACAGCTGGTTCTTGACGACCTCCGCCATCGCGTCGCGCTTGAGCTCGACGACGATGCGCATCCCGTCGCGGTCGGACTCGTCGCGGAGGTCGCGGATCCCCTCGATCGCGCCCTCGTTGACGTCCTCGGCGATGCGCTCGACGAGCCGGGACTTGTTCTGCTGGAATGGGAGCTCCGAGATGACGATCCGGCCCTCCTCCTCCATGACCTCGAACTCGGCGCGGACGCGGACGCGACCGCGACCCGTCTTGTACGCCTTATGAACCGCGTTCCGCCCGACGATGTTCGCGCCGGTCGGGAAGTCCGGTCCCTTGACGTGTTCCATCAGGTCTTCGACGGCCGACTCCGGGTTCTCGATCAGTTCGACCGTCGCGTCGACGACCTCGCCGAGGTTGTGCGGCGGGATGTTCGTCGACATCCCCACCGCGATCCCCGAGGAGCCGTTGACGAGGAGGTGCGGCACCGCCGACGGCAGCACCTCCGGCTCTTCGAGCCGGTCGTCGTAGTTGGCGGTGAAGTCGACCGTGTCGCGCTCGATGTCGGCCAGCAGCTCCTCGGCGATGGGGGCCATCCGGGCCTCCGTGTACCGCATCGCCGCCGGCGGGTCGCCGTCGACGGAGCCGAAGTTCCCCTGCCCGTCGACGAGGGGGTACCGCATCGAGAAGTCCTGGGCCATCCGCGCGAGCGTGTCGTAGATGGCGCTGTCGCCGTGCGGGTGGTAGTCACCCATCGTCTCGCCGACGATGGAGGAGGACTTCCGGTGCGAGGAGTTGCTCGTGACGCCCGCCTCGTGCATCGCGAAGAGGATGCGCCGGTGGACGGGTTTGAGCCCGTCGCGGACGTCGGGGAGCGCGCGGCCGGCGATGACCGACATCGCGTAGTCGATGTACGACTGCTCCATCTCGTCCTCGATGCGGGCGTTCGTCACCTGTGCGGCGCGGACGTCGTCGGGGTTCGCGTCGGGTACGTCGGAGCTCATATGTCCACCCACTCGGCCTCTGTCGCGTGTTCCTTGATGAACTGCTTCCGCGGCTCGACCGCGTCGCCCATCAGCACGTTGAACATGCGGTCCGCCGCGGCCGCGTCGTCGATGTTGATCTGTTTGAGGATGCGATTTTCCGGGTCCATCGTCGTGTCCCACAGCTGGTCGGGGTTCATCTCGCCGAGGCCCTTGAACCGCTGGACCTGATCCGGGTCGCCGTCGCACTTCTCCTCGACGATCCGGTCGCGCTCCGCCTCCGTCATCGCGTCGTACGTCTCGCCGCGGTAGCGGACGCGGTAGAGGGGCGGCTGGGCGGCGTACACGTAGCCCGCCTCCAGCAGGGGCTTCATGTGGCGGTAGAGGAGCGTAAGGAGCAGGGTCCGGATGTGTGCGCCGTCGACGTCGGCGTCAGTCATCAGGATGATCTTGTTGTACCGCGCGTCCTCGATGTCGAACTCCTCGCCGATCCCCGCGCCGATCGCGGTGATCAGCGCGCGGATCTCGTCGTTCTCAAGGATGCGGTCGAGCCGGTGTTTCTCGACGTTGAGGATCTTCCCCTTGAGCGGGAGGATCGCCTGGTTCTCGCGGTTCCGGCCCTGCTTGGCCGACCCGCCCGCGGAGTCGCCCTCGACCACGAACAGCTCGGCCTCGGTGGGGTCGCGGGTCTGGCAGTCGGCGAGCTTCCCGGGCAGCGCGGTCGACTCCAGCGCCGACTTCCGGCGGGTGAGCTCCTCGGCCTTCTTCGCCGCCTTGCGCGCCCGCGCGGCCTCCGCGGCCTTGTGGACGACCTTCCGGGCGGTGTCGGGGTTCTCCTCGAAGAACGTGCCGAGCTTCTCGTGGGTCGCGGACTCGACGATGCCGCGGACCTCGCTGTTGCCGAGCTTCGTCTTCGTCTGCCCCTCGAACTGCGGGTCGGGGTGTTTCACGGAGATGACCGCGGTGAGCCCCTCGCGGACGTCCTCGCCCTTGAGGTTCGCGTCGAGGTCGTTGACGAGCCCGTGCTCGTTGGCGTAGTCGTTGACGGTCCGGGTGAGGGCCGTCTTGAACCCGGTGAGGTGGGTGCCCCCCTCGCGGGTGTTGATGTTGTTCGCGAACGCGTGGACGGAACCCTGCAGCTCCTCGGTCGCCTGCATCGCGACCTCGACGTGGATGTCCTGGTCCTCGTCCGCGAAGTAGATAACCTCGTCGTGGATCGGCGTCCGCGCCTCGTTGAGGTAGCCGACGAACTCGCGGATGCCGCCGTCGTAGAGGAACGTCTGCTCGTCGCCCGCGTCGGCGGCGTCGCCGTCCGCGTCGCGCTCGTCCGCGAGCGTGATGGCGACGCCGGAGTTGAGGAACGCCAGCTCGCGCAGGCGGCTGGCGAGCGTCGAGAACTCGAAGTCGCCCGTCTCGAAGATGTCGCCGTCGGGCCAGAAGCGGATGTACGTCCCCGTGTCCTCGCCCTCGTCCATGTCGCGGACGCGCTCGAACGCGCCCTCGACGGGCTCGCCGCGGGCGAACTCGTGGCGGTAGACGCCGCCGTCGCGTTTTACCTCGACTTCCAGCCGCTCCGAGAGGGCGTTGACGACGCTGACGCCGACCCCGTGGAGGCCGCCGGAGACCTGGTAGGACTTGGAGTCGAACTTCCCGCCGGCGTGGAGGACGGTCATGATCACTTCGAGCGCCGGCCGGTCGTACTTCTCGTGGGTGTCGACGGGGATGCCCCGCCCGTCGTCGCTGACGCTGACGGAGCCGTCCCCGTGGATCGTGACGGTGATCTCGTCGCAGTAGCCCGCGAGGGCCTCGTCGATAGAGTTGTCGACGACCTCGTAGACGAGATGGTGCAATCCTCGACCGTCCGTGGATCCGATATACATCGCCGGACGTTTACGGACGGCCTGGAGGCCTTCGAGGACCTGTATCTGGCCGGCTCCGTATTCACTCTGCTCTGACATAGAACTTGCCTGATTTAGTCAGTGCCGGCTTATAAACCCGGCGCACGCGCACGCGGGCGTGCAGGAGGCGACGGGCGCGGACGAGAGTCAAGGCGGTCCGGTGCGTGCGCACGGGTCACTCCGCCCCGCCAGCCCCGCCGGGACGCGTTTGACTTCCTCCCCGCCCTGAAGGGCGAGGATTCCTCCGGTGGGATGTTGGCTATGCCGTACCCACGGAGGCAACTTTCCCGTTGCCGGTACTCTGGTTTGTGCGCTCCTCGTTGGGACTTTCCCTCTCGGGAGAGTGTGGTGTCTCTGACCAGTTGTGGTCGTCCCACTTGAGGCGCACGGGCCGAGCCATCGACCCAACTTCGAGTTCGCAAGCCTGCTGTTCGAGGAATGTCCGGGACGCACACAGATCGGCGTGTGCTTCGTGGCCGCACGGACATCGAAACACGTCGCCGTCGCGATCGGTACCCTCTTGTTCGCCACACACCGGGCACGTTCGGGTTGTATTGGCTTCTGACTGCACCTCAATACTGATGCCGTATTCCTCGGCTGTGTACGATAAGCGATCGATGAACGCCCGAAAGGCCCAGAACTGGTGAGTCTTTGCGTTCACTTCAGCACACCAGTGCGCCGAGAGAACATCCGTGAGGTCGCCGACGTACACTGTCTTGACACCGTCGGCGTAGAGCTGTTCCATCAGGTCCCGGGCTAGTGCCTCCTGTGCGTGGTCGCGCCGCCGTGTCCGTTTCTGATACAGCTGCCGAATTCGGTTGCTACTGTATCGCCCCTCACGGAGCTTCGACTGTAATCGGGCAATTTCGTCGGTCGTCTCGCGGAAGCGATCAAACAGGTCGCGGCCCTCGTAGAGGTACTGCTGGCCGGTCGTCGTTGTACAGGCGATGAGATTGTTTGCGCCCACGTCCAGTGCGGCTTCTTCCGAAGCCAGTGGTGAATCCTGTTGTGAATCAGGTACGGTAACAGGCTGAAAAGCCCTGAACGTGTCGTCTATCTCGTCGTACTGTATCTCCAAACGACCTTGTTCGCCGTCCCACTTCGGGTCGCCAGCGACTTCAAGACGGAGGCGACCAGTGTGGTCGTATTCGTCCTTCAGAGCGGACCCGACTGGGATCTCGATTCGTGACCGATCGCCGGTTTCCAGTGTATACAAGTCGTTCCGGATGAACGTGCGTAGTTCTCGTCCATCATCTTCGTTGCCCCAGTATCCGGGGGGCGAGGGACGTTCATCACGGTCGCCGTTGTGCCAGTCGTCTAGGGCGGCAAAAAACGAGTTCCACGCAGACTTGTTTTTCCGGATCACTTGCTGTGCGGTTCCAGAGCCGGTCACATCGACATACTGCTTGCGGTAGTCAGCAGTGTCCCACACTGATTCGCCGTCGAAGAATTGCTGGCGACGCTCGTAATTGAGCTCGTTCCACAGGCTCGCAGAGGCGTCCAACAGATCCAACAGTAGCCGCTCGTCGTCGTCGGAGAGCGGGCGTACCGCGAACGTGTTGGTTCGCCTCACGACAACAGACATTTGTAGTCCTACGTCTATATGTCTTTTGGACACAAACAATGCGACCGAATATCAACATTTCACACACCCTGAACGGCCGCGTGAAAGACTACGCTGAAGATCAAGACGTGAGTCTTGAAGAAGCCTACCGAGAAATTATCGAAGCAGGATTGGAAGCGGTGGAACATCCAGACGAATCGTAGCACGTCGGTTGTGGCATTGTGCTGTCGCTTGGACCCCGCCCTGAAGGGCGAGGCTTCCGCTTGCTATCCGTCAGCGCTCGTCGAGGAACGCGCTCGCGCGCTCGACGACGGACGCGCGGAACCGGGCGACGTCGACTCCGGCCGGACCGCTCTCGCCGTCCCCGAACCGGAGGGGCGTCTCCCGGGCGACCGCCTCAACGGTCAGGTCCGCGAGCCGGTCGACCGTCACCGGCTCTCCGCGCCGTTCGAGGGCCGCGACGACCCGGTCGAACCGCTCCCGTCCGGCGTGGACCGCGGCGAGTTCGTCGGGGTCGGGAGGGTCCGTGGCCCGGTCGTCTCTCGCGCGGCCGTCTCCCGCGCCGTCGCCGTCGTCGCTCGGCCCCCTCGAGATCTTCACGCGTCCGCCGCGCTTGTTCCGGACGACGACGCCGGCCGCCGGGCCGTCGCGCCACGCCGACGCCGGGACCGCGTATCCCTCGGGGTCGAAGTCGCGCGCGTTCACCTCGCGCGCCACCGCGTTTACCGGGGCGAGCCCGACCCCCTCGAAGATCGCCGCGGCGGCGTCCGGCGGCCGGAACGCCCCGTCCTCCTGACTCTCTCCGTTCCCCTCGCGCACTCTGTCACCCCCACTCTCTCCGTTCCCCCCGCGCTCTCTGTCACCCCCACTCTCTCCGTTCCCCTCGCGCTCTCCGTCCGCGCCCGTCCACACGTCGGTGCCGAGGAACGGCGGGATCCGGTCCCAGTCGTAGTCGGTCCCGCAGCGGTGGGTGGCGACCCCGAAGAACGTCACGCCGGCGGGGTCGGCGACGGCCCGCCGGAGCGCCTCGCGGTCGAACCGATCGCGGGCGTGCCGGACCGCGGGTCGGACCGCGGGCGGGACCGCGTCGAGGTCGTCGTACACCGCCTCCGGACCGCCGAACCGGAGGAGTCCGGACTCGTCCATGCGGAACCGGAGCCCCGTTCCGTCGATCAGTTCGAGGAGCCAGAGGTGGCCCTCGAGGAGGCCGTCGGGCGGGTCCGCGTCGTCGAGGTCCGGGAGCGGTGGGAACCGGCGCATGGTGTGTCGGGCGGGCGACCGGCCTGAGACTCCGACCCGCAGCGGGTTGGCTCTTTGGGAGACCGCGAGGGGCGCCGTCGGTCCGTCGCCGACCCCGCCGGCGCGTCGCCCGGGCCCACAGCTACAAGCGGCCGCCTGCCGTACCGACTCGCGATGCTACCGATCGCGGACTCCTTCGAGCACGACTACCGCGGCTGTGAGATCCTGTACGGACGCGGTCGCGCGAGCGAGCTGAGCGCGGTCCTCGCCGACCGGGGGCTGGGGGACGCGCTCGTCGTCTGCGGCGCCAACGTCGGCGCCAACGACGACCTGATGGACCGGATCCGCGGGGGGCTCGACGACCGACTCGCCGGCGTCTTCGACGGGACGACCCCCGACAAGCGCGTCGAGACGGCGTACGACCTCCTCGACAAGCGGGCCGAGGTGGGCGCGGATACCCTCGTCGCGGTCGGCGGCGGCAGCAGCCTCGATATCGCCCGGCAGGCGGCGCTACTCGACGTCGACGACCGCGACCTCGCCGAGCTCCGCGACGACGCGGCGGAAGGCCCCGACGCGCTCGGGTCGCTCGCGCCCGGGTCCGACCCCTTGCTCCCGGTCGTGGTGATCCCGACGACGTTCGCCGGCGCGGACCTCTCGACGGGCGGCTCGCTGGAGGTGCTCCCGGCCGACGAGTCGCCCACGGGCCAGCCGCTGACCGTCAGCGGCGACGGACCGATGCCGGTCGTCGACCTCGCCGACCCGGCGCTGTTCGAGACGACGCCGTCGTCGGCGCTCGCGGGGTCGGCGATGAACGGCTTCGACAAGGGGATCGAGACGCCGTACGCGCGGGACGCGACGCCCGTGAGCGACGCGGCCGCGGTCCACGGGCTACGGCTCCTCTCCGACTCGCTCCCGCGGGTCGCCGGCGATCGGCCGGAGACCGAGGCCGCCGCGGACCGGGCCGTGGTCGGCGCGCTGCTCGTCCAGCTCGACCGCCGGATCTCGGTGATACACGCGTTCGGCCACGGGTTCGCGCGCCACTACGACGTCCAGCAGGGCGACGTCCACGCGGCCGTCGCCCCCCACGTCCTCGCGTACCTCTTCGACGAGGTCGACGCGAGCCGCCGGGCGCTCGCCGCCGGGCTCGGCGTCGAGGTCGACGGTCGCGGCGACGACGCGATCGCGGAGGACGTCGTCGACGCCGTCGCCGCGATCCGCGGCGCGCTACCGGTGCCCGAGCGCCTCCGCGATCTGCCGGCGACGGCGGAGGGCGATCTCCCCGCGATCGCCGAGTACGTCGCCGACGACTGGTGTATGGACCGGGCGCCCGAGGAACTCGACGCGACGCCGGAGGCGATCGAGGGCGTGTTGCGCTCGGCGTGGTGACCGGGCGGAGGGTCCGATTTCGGCCGGCCTGACCGCGGCCGGAGGGTTCGGCGTGTCTCTCCCCGCTCAGCGACCGCGATACCGACCCGCGGCGACGGCCGCGGCGAGGAGCGCGAGGACCGCGGCGACGACGCCGAAGCCGGGAGCGCCGTCGTCGGTGTCGCCGGAGCCGTCGTCTCCGGTATCGTTCGAACCGTTCGCGCTCGGATCGGCCTCGTCCGCGGTCTCGACGCCCTCGACCGTCGCCGGGTCGGACTCGACGCCCCCGTCGCTCGCGACGATCGTCCGGTCTCCGGCGAACGAGATCGGCACCTCGATCTCCCCGCGGGCGTCGGTCTCGCCGACGTCCTCGCCGTCGACCTCGACCGTGGCGCCGGCCACCGGCTCGTCGTACGCGTTCAGCACGGTCACGCGCGTCGTCTCGCCGACGAGCACGCGGTCGTTCGCCGGGGTGACGGACAGCGCGGGGGTCCGCTGGGCCGTGGCGTTCACGCTCCTCGGGGACTCTCGCACCCGGACTCGCTCGGGCGAGGGGTCGTACCCGTCCGTGACGACCTCGACCGTGTACGCCGCGTTCACGGGCACGTTGAGCGAGGCCGTTCCCTCGGTCACGGTCACCTCCCCTTCGAACACCGACGACGTCACCCGGACCGACCCGCTCTCGATCGGCTCGGGCGGGTCGAAGTGGTCGTCGAGGGCGCGGACGTCGAGCGTCACGGTCCCCCGCTCGATCGCGATCGTCGTCTCCGTGTTCAGCGACACCGTGACCTCGCGCTCCGTCTCGTAGTACCCCGGCTTCACGACCGTGACGTTGTACGTGCCCCGCTCGAGGCGAGCCGTCTCGTAGGTCCCGTCCGATCCGGTCTCGCCGCGGTCGACGGACCGCCCGTCCTCGCGGACGGTCACCCTCGCGTCGGCCTGCGATCGATTCTGGTCGTCGAGGACCGTCACCGTCGCGGTCCCGCTCCGGGTGACGCCGAGGTCGATCTCCGCCGCGCTCGCGTTCTCGACCTCGAGCGGCCTGTTTCTGACGTAGGTGTCGTCGTCCACGTCCAGCTCCACGCTCGATCCCTCGGGGACGTCGAGGAGCACGTTCCCGTTGCTCGCCGTCGTGCCCGTCGCGGTCCCCGTCTCTCCCGAGTCGGTCTCCCACTCGGCCTCGACGGTCGCCCCGCCGACTGCGTCGCCGTCCTGGTCGGCGACCGAGACGGTGAGCGTCACCTGATCCTGACCGACCGCGCCGCCGGTGGCGACGACCGCGACGAGCAGTACCGCGGCTCCGACGAGGACCAAGCGTGCGACGTTCATGTACGACATACTAAACATTGCCGTCATATATTGGTATGGGCCGCTTACCGGTTTCTGACCGCGGACGTGTGCCCGATTTCGAGGGGACTCCCCGCTTCTGACCGACGAGCGAGGTCGCGGTGCCTCGCGCCGGTCGAGCCGGGAGTGACGTCGCGGACGGACCGCCCGCGACCCCGACTCCGCCGTATTCAAATACGCGCGCGAAGACCAACGGATATGGAGCAGATCGACGACCAGTACGCGCCCGCGGACGTCGAGTCGGCGGTCGACGACTACTGGGACGACGTGGACGCCTACGAGGCGGCGAAGGAGGCGCACGCCGACGACCCGCCCTTCTTCTTCGTGGACGGGCCGCCGTACACCTCCGGGCAGATGCACCTCGGCACGGCGTGGAACAAGACGCTGAAGGACGCGATCATCCGCCACAAGCGGATGACCGGCCACCGCGTCACCGACCGACCGGGCTACGACATGCACGGGCTCCCGATCGAGGTGAAAGTCGAGGAGGAGCTCGGCTTCGAGAACAAGCGGGACATCGAGGAGTACGGGATGGAGGCGTTCATCGAGAAGTGCAAGGAGTTCGCCTTAGAGAACCGCGCGGCGATGGACGAGGACTTCAAGTCCATCGGCGTCTGGATGGACTGGGAGGACCCGTACGAGACCATCTCGCCGGAGTACATGGAGGCCGCGTGGTGGGCGTTCTCCGAGGTCGCCGACAACGGGCTCGTCGAGCAGGGGAAACGCTCCATCTCGCAGTGCCCGCGGTGCGAGACCGGGCTCGCCAACAACGAGGTCGAGTACGAGGACGTCGAGGACCCCTCCGTCTACGTGAAGTTCCCGCTCGCCGACCGCGAGGGGAGCCTCGTCATCTGGACGACGACGCCGTGGACGATCCCCGCGAACACCTTCGTCGCCGTCGACGAGGAGCTCGCGTACAACGCCGTCCGCGCCGAGAAGGACGGCGAGGAGGAGCTGCTCTACGTCGCCGAAGAGTGCGTCGAGGACGTGCTCGGAGAGGGGCGCTACGAGGAGTACGAGGTCGAGGCCGAGCTGACGGGCGAGGATCTCGTCGGCTGGGCGTACGATCACCCGCTCGCCGACCACGTCGCCGAGTACCCCGACTCCGAGGGCGCCGGGCGGGTGTACGCCGCCGACTACGTGGAGGCCGACCGCACCGGGCTCGTCCACTCCGCGCCGGGCCACGGTCAGGAGGACTTCCACCGCGGCACGGAGCTGGGACTCGATATCTACTGTCCGGTCGGCCCCAACGGCGAGTTCACCGAGGCGGCCGGCGAGTACGCGGGCCAGTTCGTGCGCGACGCCAACGACGACATCGTCGAGGACCTCGTCGCCGACGGCCACATGCTCGCGCACGGCACCGTCGACCACAGCTACGGCCACTGCTGGCGCTGTGACACCGGGATCATCCAGCTGGTCACCGACCAGTGGTTCATCTCGATCACGGACGTGAAAGAGGACCTCCTCGACAACATGGAGGAGTCCGAGTGGCACCCGCAGTGGGCGCGGGACAACCGGTTCCGCGACTTTATCGAGGACGCCCCCGACTGGAACGTCTCCCGCCAGCGCTACTGGGGGGTCCCGATCCCCATCTGGGTGCCCGACGACGCCGAGGCGGGGAACCTCGACGAGGACATGATCGTGGTCGGCACCCGCGAGGAGCTCGCCGAGCGCGTCGAGGAGGACGTCGACCCCGAGGCGATCGACCTCCACCGCCCCGCTGTCGACGACCTGACCATCGTCGAGGACGGCGTCACGTACCGCCGCGTCGAGGACGTGTTCGACGTGTGGCTCGACTCGTCGGTCGCCAGCTGGGGCACGCTCGGCTACCCGTCCGAGGAGGAGGCCCACGACGAGCTGTGGCCCGCCGACCTCATCGTCGAGGCGCACGACCAGACCCGCGGCTGGTTCTGGTCGCAGCTCGGCATGGGCACCGCCGCGGTCGGCGAGATCCCCTACGAGGAGGTGCTGATGCACGGCTTCGCAAACGACGAGGACGGGCGCAAGATGTCGAAGTCGGTCGGCAACATCGTCACCCCGGAAGAGGCGATCGAGCGCGCCGGTCGCGACCCGCTCCGCACCTACCTGCTCTCCCACGACCAGCAGGGGGTCGACCTCGCGTTCGAGTGGGACGGGCTCGGCGAGCTGCAGGGGAAGCTCAACATCCTCTGGAACGTGTTCCGCTTCCCGCTGGAGTACATGGAGCTCGACGGCTACGACCCCGCCGAGGCCGACCTCGCCGACGGCGAGCTGGAGCTCGTCGACGAGTGGGTGCTCTCCCGGCTCCAGTCGGTCGAGACCGAGGTGACCGAGGCGTGGGCCGACTACCGCGTCAGCGACGCGGTCAACGCGGTGATCGAGTTCGTCACCCAAGACGTCTCGCGCTTCTACGTGAAGGCCGTCCGCGACCGGATGTGGGAGGAGGCGGACTCCGCCTCGAAGCGGGGCGCCTACGCGACGCTCGCGACCGTCCTCGACGAGGTGATCCGGCTGCTCGCGCCGATCGCGCCGTACCTGACCGAGCGGATGTACCAGACGCTCGACGGCTCGGCGACCACGGTCCACCAGCTCGACTACCCCGAGCCCGACGACGGGCTCCGCGACCCCGAGCTGGAGCGCGACGTGGCCGTCCTCCGCGACGTCGAGGAGGCCGCCGCGAACGCCCGCCAGCAGGCGGGCCGGAAGCTCCGCTGGCCCGTGCCGCGCGTCGTCGTCGAGAGCGGCGACGACGAGGTGACCGCCGCCGTCGAGCGTCTGTCCGACCTGATCGGCGAGCGCGTCAACGCCCGCGAGGTGACCGTCACCGACGCGTTCGACGAGCTCGTCGAGACCGCCGAGCCGCAGATGGCCGAGATCGGTCCCGCCTTCGGCGCCGACGCCCAGAAGGTGATGGACGCGGTGCAGGGCGCGACGCGCGCGGCGGTCGAGGGCGGCGCGGTGGCCGTCGACGGCGAGCCCGTCGACCTCGACGACGCGATGGTCGAGTACGTCGCCGAACCCCCGGAGAACGTCTCCGGCGTCGACTTCGACGGCGGCACCGTCTACGTCGACACCTCGCTCACCCCCGAGATCGAGTCGGAGGGGTACGCCCGCGACGTGATCCGTCGGATTCAGGAGATGCGCAAGGAGCTCGACCTCGACGTCGAGGCCCGGATCCGGGTCGGCGTCGCCGTCGACGACGACCGGATCGCCGGCTTCGTCGACGAGCACGCCGACCTGATCGCCGGCGAGGTGCGCGCCGACGAGTGGCTCGACGAGCCGAGCGACGCCGCCGAGACCGACGGGCTCGTCGAGGAGTGGGACGTCGAGGACGTCGTCGTGACGATCGGAATAGAGCCGGTCGCGTAGGGGAACTGCCGGTTTCGAGCCCGTCAGTCGCGCGGCAGACGGACCGGCCGCGGAACTGATCGCGCTTTTCGTTCGTCCCGCCGTTGGCGTGGTATCAATTCACATCCCGAAACCTATAGGTGAGTTCTTTACTTATGGTTATCTATGCATGTCCGGGCGGCCCGGCCCGACGACGCGGAGGCGCTGCGAACGGCGGTCTCGCGAGCGCGCGAGGCGACCGTCTTCGACGACATCGGATCCCCGCTCTTGGACGTGTCCGCCGCCGGCGTCCGCGAGGCCGCCGCCGAGGCGGAGTGGTCGTTCCTGATGGAGAACGACGACGGCCCCGTCGGCGTCGCCATCGCGCACCCCGACGCGCAGGGGCCCGAAGCCGAGCTGCTCGCGCTGTGGGTCCACCCGAGCCACGCCGGAGAGGGCGTCGCCGCCGAGCTCCTTTCGCGGGTCGCGTCCTCGCTGGGTCGCCACGACGTCGACACGCTTCGGGCGAGCGTCCCCGCCGACAGCCCGGGCGCACAGGAGTTCTTCGCCGCCCACGGGTTCAGTCCCCGAGGCACTCGCCGCGGCCCCGCCGGCGACGAGTCGGTCGTCGTCGCCGACGCGGGCGAGCTGGCGTGACGCCGGCGGCGCGGAACTAAGTGGTCTCCGCACCCGTTTCGAGTCGTCACTGAATGCCCTCCGTCGACCTCGGTCTGATTACCCTCGCCGCGCTCGGTGTCGCGTTCGCGCTCGTCGCCCTCGCCAGCCTCCGGCCCGCGAGCCGGTTCCGTCGCCTGTACGGGGTGGACGACGCCGGCAATGCGGGCGCGCGGGCCAACGCCGCCGTGCTCGGGGGCACCGGGGCGTTCCTCGTCGCCCTCGCCGCGGCGATCGCGCTGGGCGTTCCCGATCGGACCGTCGCGGTCGGCGCGCTCGGCGTCGCCGCCGTCGGAACGGTCGCGCTCGGGTGGCTCGTCCGCTACCGCGACCGGCGCGACCTCCTGACGACGCCGGACGTGAGCCGCGAGCGAGCCCGGCGGCTCGGCGGCGCGGCGATATGGGCCGGCCTCCTGCTCTGTCTCCCGCTCGTCGGGGTACTCCTCGGAGCCAGCGAGGCGTCGATCGTCGTCGCGGCGCTGGGCGGGAGCGTCGTAACGCTCCTCCTCGTCGCGCTCGCGTATCGGTAGCGTCGGCCGCGGTGCCGCGACGGCCGCCCGGTCCGGAGCTACTTCAGCCGTTCCTGCAGGAAGGAGGGGTGCGCGGCGGTGACGCCGTCGATCGCCAACAGCTTCTCGGAGATGACGTCGCCGAGCTCGTCGCCGTCGCGGGCGCGGACCTCGGCCATCAGCATGTGGTCACCGGAGGAGGTGTACAGCGCCTGCACCTCGTCGAGCTCTTTCAGCTCGCGGGTCGCGCCGACGTACTTGCCGGAGTCGACGTCCATCCCGACCATGGCGATCGACTGCGACGAGAGCTTCTTCGGGTCGATCTCCGCCGAGTAGCCGACGATCACGCCTTTCTCTTCGAGGCGGTCGATGTACTTCCGCACCGTCGGCTTCGAGACGTCGGCTCGGTCGGCGATCTCCGCGCAGGAGGCCTGTGCGTCCTCCTCTAACACCGACAGGATCCGTTCTTCGGTCGATACCGTACTCATACCCGACTCTTTGTCACCACGGAAAAAATACCTTGCGAACCGAAAAACGAGACGAACGGACGACGAACTACGGCCAAATCGGCCGTAGACAGGTTCCTACGGCCGATTCAGGCGTGCTTGTCGAGGAACTGGTCGTGCGAGCGCTCCCACTCGTACTCGTCGTCCCAGTAGCGCTCCGCCAGCGGCTCCTCGGGAATCTCGCCGATCGCCTGCTTCTCCGCGCCGTAGGACGGGCGGTCCTCGTCGACGTAGTAGCGGCCGGTGAGGACCTTCCCCTCGTACAGCGACTCCTCGGTCTCGCGCATCATCTCCGCGGCCTCGACGCGGTCCGTCGGGTCGAAGTCGTAGTCGTCGGACTCGTTGACGTCGATGTACGGGACGTACTGGCGCGCGTCCTTGTTCCAAGTCGGACACTGGGTGAGGAAGTCGACGTGCGCGAAGCCGTCGTGCTCGATCGCCTCGATGATGATCTCCTTCGCCTGGTTGGGGTTGACCGCGGCCGTGCGGGCGACGTAGGAGGCGCCGGCGTTCAGCGACATCGAAAGCGGCTTGAGCGGCTCCTTGGCGCTGCCGGACGGCTGCGTCTTCGACTTGTGGCCCTTCGGGCTGGTGGGCGAGGTCTGGCCCTTCGTGAGCCCGAAGATCTCGTTGTTGAAGACGATGTACGTCATGTCGTGGTTCTCCCGGGCCGTGTGGATGAAGTGGTTCCCGCCGATCCCGTAGCCGTCGCCGTCGCCGCCGGCGGCGATGACTTCGAGGTCGGGGTTCGCGAGCTTCGCGGCGCGGGCC
Organism: Halorubrum sp. Eb13; assembly: GCF_002252895.1. Classification (NCBI taxonomy): domain Archaea; kingdom Methanobacteriati; phylum Methanobacteriota; class Halobacteria; order Halobacteriales; family Haloferacaceae; genus Halorubrum; species Halorubrum sp. Eb13. Next base: position 32,185 of record NZ_NHPE01000088.1, read on the forward strand.
ACGGGCAGGGAACGCCCGTGGATCGTGTGGAACCCGTACGTGTCGAGGTAGCTGTTCAGCTTGCCCGAACAGCCGATCCCGGTGCACAGCAGGGTCTCCTCGGGCGTGCGCCCGACCTCCGGAAGCGCCTGCTTGAGCGCCTTCAGGACGCTGAAGTCACCGCAGCCCGGACACCAGGTCGGCTGCGGCTCCACGCCGGGGGTGTACTCGTCGCGGTCGATCTCTCGCTCCTCTCCGATCGCTGAAAACGTGCTCATTGGTTAGTCACCTGCGGCTGGGACGAAGGTGGTCTGATGGCCGGACGCGTCGCCGTCGCCCTCGACGATCGCTGCCTCGAACCCGTCGACGATCTCCGCCGGCTCGAACGGGTTCCCGTTGTACTTCAGCAGACTCGACAGCCGCTCGCCGTAGCGGCCGAGGTGCTTCTGGATGAGCCCGCGGAACTGTCCCGAGGCGGTCATCTCGACGACGAGCACCTCGTCGACGCTCTGGACGAACTCCTCGACCTGGTCGGTCGGGAACGGAAGCATGTCGGAGACGCCGTACGATTTCACCGATATACCGGCGTCGTTGAGGCGACCGACGGCCTCCTCGACGGTGCCCTGCTGGCTCCCGAAGGTGAGGATGCCGTACTGGGCGTCGTCGGGGCCGGCGTACGAGCCCGTGTCGACCGTGTCGAGGTCGGCGCGGATCGCCTCCAGCTTCTGGGTCCGGCGGTCGATCTGCGCGACGCGGTTGTCCGGCGACTCGGCGATGTGCCCGGTCGGGTCGTGTTCGTTGCCGGTCGCGAGGAAGCGACCGCCCTTCTGGCCGGGGATCGACCGCGGGGAGACGCCGTCCTCGACGTCGTGCTGGAACCGGTGGAACTTCCCGTCGGCCGAGTGCGGCTCCTCCGCCAGCGCGTCCTCGCTCAGGGTCTTCCCGAGCGTCGGGTTCGGCTCGCGGTCGAAGTGGCTCTTGGGGACGTTCGTCATCTCGCCGCCGAGCTTCTGGTCGTACAGCAGGATCGACGGGATCTGGTACTCGTAGGCCAGCCGGAAGGCGATCCGCGACTGCTCGTACGCCTCCTCGACCGTCCCCGGCGCGAGGACGACGCGCTGGGAGTCGCCCTGCGAGGTGTACAGGACGTGTTCGAGGTCGGACTGCTCGGGCTTCGTCGGCATCCCGGTCGAGGGCCCGGCGCGCATAGCCTCGACGAGGACGACGGGCGTCTCCGTCATCTCAGCGAGCCCGAGTGGCTCGGACATCAGCGCGAACCCGCCGCCGGAGGAGCCGGACATGGCCTTCACGCCGGCGTGCGAGGCGCCGACCGCGAGCGCGGCCGCCGCGATCTCGTCTTCGACCTGCTCGGAGATCCCGCCGAGCTTCGGCAGGTTGTTGCTCATGATGGTGAACACTTCGGTCCACGGCGTCATCGGGTAGCCGGCGATGAACCGACAGCCCTCGTCGATGGCGCCGTAGGAGATGGCGTCCGACCCGGACATGAGCAGCTGCGTCTCGTCGTGTTCGCCGATCGGGACGCTGACGTCGGGTGCGTCGACGTCGTACTCCTCTCGCACCTGGTCGTAGGCGGTCTGGAGGATCTCCAGGTTCGGGTCGAGGATCTTCTCCGGCATCGCGTCGCGCATGAGGTCCTGGACGTGGTCGAGGTCCATGCCGGTCAGCGCGCAGGTGGCGCCGACGCCGGCGGTGTTGCGCATGACCTCGCGACCCATGTCGCGGGCGAGCCCGCGGAGGTCGAGGGGGTATACGTGCCAGTCGTTCTCCTCGGCCCGCTCGTCGAAGTTCGGGATCTCGGAGGCGTCTAACAGCCCCTCGTCGTAGACGATGACGCCGCCCTCGCGGAGTTCGTCCAGGTTCTCCGAGAGCGGTTTGATCTCTTCGTTCCCGTAGACGGCCTCCTCCTGCGGGTTCCGGGCGAACGAGTCGCCGAGCGCCAGCAGGAAGTTATAGCCGTCGCCGCGGGACTGCACCGGGTCCGCCGACGCGCGGACCTCGGTGTACGTGTGGCCGCCGCGGATACGGGACGGATAGTGGCGATGCGTGAACACGTTGAGCCCCGATCGCATCAAGGCCTTTGCGAAGTTCTGGCTCGTCGAAGCGATCCCGTCGCCGGATCCCCCCGATATCCGCCAGATGAGTTCGTCGTCAGTCATAGTGGTATGGTTGCCCGTGAGGGCCTCGTACTCTGTGGTTGTGGTGGTTACCTCTTAGGGCTTGCTATGGAATCACAAGCAACAATCATGAAAGACCTTTAGGTCGGGGGGAGGCGGACTCGCGAGACTTCGGTTCCGCGCCCTTTTACTCGCCGCCCGCCTGACGGCGGACATGCTCACGTTCATTGGGCTCGGACTCTACGACGAACGGTCGGTCACCGTCGAGGGGCGCGAGGCGCTGCGCGCCGCCGACCGCGTCTTCGCCGAGTTCTACACCAGCCGGCTGGTCGGCGCCGACGTCGATGAGTTGGAGGCGTACCACGACGTCGAGATCGAGGTCCGGCCGCGGGAGGGGGTCGAGCGCGACCCGGAGGCGATCCTCTCGGCCGCCGCCGAGGGCGACGTCGCCTTCTGTACCGCCGGCGACACGATGATCTCGACGACGCACACGGACCTCCGGCTGCGAGCCGAGGAGCGGGGGATCGAGACGCGCGTGATCCACGGGGTGACCGCTCAGTCGGCCGCGTCGAGTCTCACCGGGCTCCAGAACTACCGGTTCGGGAAGGCGACGACGCTCCCGTTCCCGTACGCTCACGGCGGCGACGACGTCCCCGGGAGCGTGGTCGAGACGATCGAGGCGAACCGCGAGCGCGGCCTCCACACCGTCGTCTACCTCGACATCAAGATGGGCACCGGGCCGACCGGCCCCGACCCGGACCACGAGGAGTACATGACCGCCGACGTCGCCGCCGGGCTGCTCGCAGACGGCTGGCGCGACGAACTGGCCGTCGTCGTCGCTCGCGCGGGCTCGCCCGAACCGGTGGTCGCCGCCGACCGGCTGAGCGCGCTTTCCGAGCGGGAGTTCGGCGACCCGCTCCACCTCCTCGTGATCCCCGGCGACCTCCACCACGTCGAGGCCGACGCGCTGGCCGGGCTCGCCGGCGCCCCGCCGGAGCTCGTCGAGGAGTGAGCGGGGTCGCCGTCCGCCGACCGGTCGTTTGATATTCCTGTCCCGCGTTATCAAAGATCATGACAGACGTGCCCGCCGAGCGGCTCATGTCGACCGAACTCGTCACGATCCCCCGAGGAGCGGCCGCCGCGGACGCGGCGAAGCGCATGTTGGAGACGGGAGTGAGCTCCGTGCTCGTCGTCGACGACGGGCGCCTCGCGGGGCTGATCACCGCGACTGATTTCGTCTCGCTCGTCCGTCGGAACGACCCGGAGGACGAGACCTCCGTTGAGACGTTCATGACGACGGACGTCGTCACCGTCTCGCCCGACGACCCCGTCGAGGAGCTCGCCGACCCGACGAGCCGGGGGTACACGCACTTACCGGTGGTCGACGGGGACGACCGGTTGGTCGGGATGCTCTCGACGACCGACCTCACGGCGTACCTTTCGGAACGACGGTGAGCCCCGAGGCGAGGCGTCGCTCGGTCAGTGAGCGACTCGGTGGCTCGGTCAGTGAGCGGCTCGGCCGCTCGGCCGGCTAGCGACCCGACGCCTTCACCTGGTCGTCGTACGTCGCCCCCGCCGCGATCAGGAAGCCGATTATCGCGGTGACGAGCGCGACGCTCCCGATGGCGACGACGGCGACGGAGAACAGATCGCCCGGGAGGACCTGTGCGGACGTCAGCAGCGAGACCGCCGTGACGAACCCGATGAGCAACAGGAGACGCCCGAACCGCGCGGCGTCGATCCCGTCGTCACTTGACATAAGCTCTGATCTCGTTGATGACGCCGTCGTATCCGTCCTCGTTCGCCTCCGAGCCGAGCGAGTGGATCGACTGGCAGATCCACATTCCCGCGGTGAAGTTCAACAGCGCGACGAACGACACCAGCCCGAGCTGCGAGTCCACGGTGAGACCGATCAGGAACCCCACCGGGAGCGTCACCGACATGATGGCGTGGATAAGCAGCGACCGCGTCCCGAAGTCCCTCAACGAACTGAGAATACCCGACATATGATCAATGTGGGCGCGAACGCGTATATATGCTCGTTCGAACGCGCTCGCGTTTCCCGGACGCGCCGACGCCCGTCCCGGAGACCGTCGAACGGGGGAGCGGAGATCGCACCGGAAGAGTAATCAGATCTGGTAGCACACGACACGGTATGGATCTGAACGACCGGACCCGCGTCAGTGAGGTCATGTCGACGCCGCTAGAGACGATCGGGGGGACCGAGCCGCTCCGTGAGGCCGCGCGCCGGATGGCGGACGACGACATCAGCGCGCTCGTCGTGACGACGGGGGGCGGCTGTATCATCACGCAGAGCGACATCGTCGGCGCCGTCGCGGCCGGCCGCGACCTAGACGAATCCGTCGTTCGCGACGTGATGACCGAGAACGTGGAAACGGTGACGCCGGACCTCATGATGGAGGAGGTCGCGGCGATGATGACGATGTACGGGGTCAAACACCTCCCCGTCGTCGACGATGACTACGTCGGCATGGTCTCGTCGACCGACGTGGCGGCGCAGCTCTCGTGAGTCGAGGGACGCTCGGAAACCGCCGCGCGCCGATTTAAAACAGGAGCAGGGGAACACCGACCGCGACGCCGACCGCGATCAGCACGAGGTTCCAGATCAGCACCGGGCGGACCAGATCCCGGGCGATGCTCGCCGCGAACGCGGTCTTGACGAAGATGCTCGCGGCCGTGCCGGCGACGACCCCCGTGACCGCGGTGTCGACCGTTATCTGTCCGGTCCCGAGCAGCGAGACGGCGGTCGTCGTCGCGGTCCCGGAGGAGACGAGCCCGGCGAGGAACGAGGTGGCGACGAATCCGGCCGCGCCGAAGGCCCGTTCCGCGCCGGCGGAGGCGAGCAGCACCGCGAGGAACAGCGCGCCGAACGTCAGGGCGTTCCGCAGGCTGAAGGGGGAGGTGAGCTCCGCCTCCATCGTCGTCCGCCAGTCGCTGCGCCACACGGCGATCAGGACGCCGGCGACGGTGACCGCGCCGAGCGGCGCACCGACCACCAAAGCGGCCTCCGGGACGAAGGCGGCGACGACCGCGGCGTTCCGGAGCGCCATCGCGGCGTTCGCCAGCAGGATCGACCCGACCGCGAGGTCGAGCAGGTCCGCCCGCCCCTTCGCGCGCTTCGCCATCTCCGCGACCACCGCCGTCGAGTTCACGAGCCCGCCGAAGAAGCCGGTCACCGCGTAGCCGCGCCCCTGGTACCGCTTCACGAGCACGTAGTTGACGAAGCCGATGGCGCTGACCGCGACGACGAGCGACCAGATGAGTCGCGGCTGAACCGCCCCCCACGGGTCGATCGTCTCGGCCGGGAGCAGGGGGAAGACGACGAACGCGAGGATGGTGAACTCCACCGCGCTGCGGACCTCCTCGCGGGAGAGCCCCCACGCGAACTGGTGGAGCTCCCGCTTCAACACGAGGAGCAGCGAGGAGAGCACCGCCACCGTCACCGCCTCGATGAAGAGCGCTTGAGCGACGAGGACGCCCACCCCGTACGTGACGAGCATCGACACTGACGTGGTGAGCGAGAGGCTGTCGACCTTCTCCTCGACGAAGCTCCGAACCGCCAGGAGAACCGCGCTGGCGACGATCAGCGCCCCACCGACGACGAGTAGCCCCGGCTCGCCCAGCACCGAGAACACCGCCGCCGCGAGGCTGATCAGTGAGAACGTCCGGATGCCCGCCGACTTCTGCGACCACTCGCGCTCCAGCCCGAGGAACATCCCGAGGAGGGTCGCCAAGACGAGCTTCGCGACGTTGCTCTGGAGGTAGGGCGACGGATCGACCGGGTCGATCACGACCGACCACCTCGCCGATCAGGTCGCCGCCGCACCCGCCGGTCCCGTCGTTTCATACGGCGGGATATATCGTGAGTACGGCTATAGTTTGCTATATATTAGAATATATGTCGGCGGGACGCGCCGCCGGTCCGGCCGGCGCCGCAGTGCCGATCCCGACGTCGACGGCGGGAGAGCGTCGGCGTCGGCGGGTCGTCGGCTCAGCGGTTCGTCGGCTCCCGCGGCAGGTCCAGCGACTTCGTCAGGTCGTGTTCCTCCCCCGTGAGGAGGTAGAGCACGTCCTCGAGGATGACGGCCAGCTCCGGGAGCTCCCGCACCGCGAGGAACGTGATCCCGATCAGCGCGACGACGGCGAGGAGCTGACTCATGATCCGGTCTGAGATGAGGAAAGAGACCCGGTACGGGTCGCTCGCGCCGAACATCGCGAGCACGAGGTCGGTCTGCCACTGCATGTACTGGTTGCCCGCCACGACGGAGATGAACGTCGTCCGGAGGATGTTGAGCACGTAGATGAGCGGGATCGACACCGCGAGCGCCCGGAGCTTGCGCGAGAGCGGCGCCTGCACGGCGGCGACGAGACCGCCGAAGATGGCCATGCTGCCGAGCCCCGTACACGCCAGTACGACGTGGATCGTGACCGTGTGACCGTCGGGGAGCGTCCACGCGTACGCCGCGTTATACCCCTCGTAGCTCGTCACGCGCTCCGGCGCGTAGCCGAGGAGGTCGATGAGGAACCCGGTCTGGGTCGCGACGGCCTCGATGAGGACCCGACGCGGCTCGGGGAACGCGACGCCGGCGAGCGAGAAGGCCGGGATCGTCTCGAACGGGAGGTAGATGAACAGCATGATCGAGATGGCCCGCGTGAGCGTGAACAGCGAGGCGCGGCCGTTGTACAGCAGGTAGCCGGCGTAGATGCACGCCGGGACGCCGACGAGCGCCAGGATCGACTCGACGTAGCTCTGGTGCTCGAACGCGAAGTACGGCACCGTCGTCAGCCAGAAGAGCCCGAACAGCGCCCAGGTGCCCGCCGCGAGCGACCGACCGGCGGCCAGCCCGCGGCTGTCGAGCAGCCACGACGCGGCGAAGAGGATCGCGACGAGCCACGCGAACGCGAACGTGTCGGGGACCAGGCTCAGGATCGCCGGCACGCCGGGACCGAACATGACCGAACGGTCGGTCGTCGTCGAATAAAGCCCTTGTCGTTGCCGACGGACCGTCGGGAAGTCGGGGACCGAAAAGGGGGAGGAGAGCGGCGAAGAGTGAGAGGAGAGCTGGGTAAAGCGAGCGCGACCCGGCCGGTCAGCGCTCGTCGGAGTCGAGCACCCGGATCTGGTCGCCGCGGACGGTGACCGGGATCGGGACCGTCGCCTCGTACAGCTCGACGGTCACCTGGTCTTTCCCCTCGTCGATGCGCTGGACGCGGGCCTTCTCGCCTTTAAACGGCCCGGCGATCAGCTCGACGATGTCGCCCTCGGCGATCCCCTCGACGTCGGGGGTCGGCGAGAGGAAGTGCTCCACCTCGGAGAAGGGGCTCTCTGCCGGTCCGTCGCCGCCCTGGATGACGCCGCGGGCGTGCGGGATCTCGTCGAGGATCCGGGCGAACACGCTGCCGTCCGTCGCCTCGACCATCACGTAGCTCGTGAGCTGGTCGGGAGCGATGACCGCCTGGATCTCCGGCATCTCCTTCTCCGCGAGCATGTCCGCGACGGTGCGCTCCTGACTCGCTGTGGTCTTGACCGAGAAGATCGGCATCAGACGCCGACCCCCGGCAGGAGGCTCATGATCGCGAACATCAGGAAGCCGATGAAGCCGACGAGGAGGATGCCGGCGCCGGCGATCTTCGACACCTGGAGGAACTCGTCGGTGCTCGGCGTGCTCGCGAGTTTCAGCACGCGAACGTAGCTGTTGAGGTCGTACGGAACGTCCATGTTACGACGGAGTTTGAGTCGAGACGGTTTTTACCTTTTGATGCGGGGCGATCCGCCGGGATCGCGGGAAACCGCGAGAAGGAACGCTATCGGGACTGGACGCGGCGGCGCGTCACTCCACGTAGTCGATGTCTTCCATCTCCGCCGCCGCTCCCTCCGGCGGCTCGCCGTTGCGACCGTAGATCTGCGGCGACTCGACGCCGGTCACGACGATCATGGTGCGCATCTCGCCCTCCAGCTCGTCGTCGACGGAGGTGCCCCAGATGATCCGCGCGTCGGGGTCGATCCGGTCGTAGATCTCCTCGACGACGCCCTCGGCCTCCTCGATGGACATGTCGGTGCCGCCCGTGACGTTGACCAGCGCGGAGTTCGCGCCGGAGATGTCGACGTCGAGCAGCGGCGACCGGAGCGCGGACTTCACGGAGTCCTGCGCCTTCGAGTCGGAGTCGGACTCGCCGAGGCCGATCATCGCGACGCCGCCCTTCTCCATGACCGTGCGGACGTCGGCGAAGTCGAGGTTGACCAGGCCGGGCATCGTGATGAGCTCCGTGATCCCCTTCACCGAGCGCATGAGGACCTCGTCGGACACCTTGAACGCCTGTCGGACCGGGAGCTTCCCGACCGCGTCGAGCAGGCGGTCGTTGGGGACGACGATGACCGTGTCGCTCACGTCGCGGAGGCGTTCGAGGCCCGCCTCGGCGTTCGTCCGGCGGACTTCGCCCTCGGCGGTGAACGGGGTCGTGACGATGGCGATGGTGAGCGCGCCCGACTCGCGGGCGGCCTTCGCGACGACGGGGGCGGAGCCCGTGCCGGTGCCCCCGCCGAGCCCGGCGGTGACGAACACCATGTCGGAGCCGTCGATCGCGTCCTGGATCTCCTCTTGCGACTCGATAGCGGCCTCCTCGCCGACCTGCGGAAGGGAGCCGGCGCCGCGCCCCTGGGTCTTCTGCTGGCCCATCAGGATCTTCGTGTCCGCCTCGATGTTGACGAGGTGCTGGACGTCGGTGTTGGCCGCGACCAGCTTCGCCCCGTGGATCCCCTCCTCGGTCATTCGGTTGACCGTGTTGCCCCCGGCCCCACCGCAGCCGACGACCGTGATGTTCGTCTGGAGGTCCTGTAAGACGTCCTGCAGCTCGTCGTCGGTCATCGTTCCGGACTGCGGCGGAGCACCGGCGGTGGCATCGTTCGCGCCGGCGCCGGTCTCTCCGGCGTCGTCCGCCGGAGATTCCTCGGCTTCGTCGATGGCGTCCTCCACGATAGAATCCATTATGTGGTGTGGTTGCGACCCGGACGTATTTATTTTTGCCCGATCGTCTGACGCGAGTCAGACGGCGAGAGACCGGCGCGAGCGCGCGGGAGCCGTCGGCTTCACTCCTCTGCGTCCGCGAACTCTGCTACGTCCGCGACGTCGATCGGGAACCGCTCCGTCCGCGACCGCGACACCTCGTCCGGGGTCACCGTCTCGCCGTCGACCGCGACCGACTCGCCGTCGGCGAGCCGACCGAACGCCGGTCCCTCCGGGACGCCGCGGTCCCGCGCCAGTTCGGGGTCGAAGGCGGTCTCGCGGGCGACGACCGCGTCGTCCGCCACCTCGACGGCGTCGTACCCCTCCCCGAGCACCGCCGCGAGGTCGGCGACGAGGTCGGCGTAGGCGGGGGTGTCCGCGCGGTCGGCGAAGGCGGCCGCCCCCGCCGCGCGAGTGCCGGCCTGCTCCGTGTCGAAGGCGACGGCGTTCGCCGCCACGGCCTCTCGGGTCGCCTCCGGGTCGATCCCCTGCGCCCGCGACAGGAGTTCCGCGGGGAGCTCGCGGACCGAGACCGCGTCGGCGTCCGACGCCGCGGGGGAGACGTCCCCGAACCGGAGTCCCTCGTCGACGGTCGCGAGGTCGGTCTCCAACCGCTCGACCAGCGGGAGCGGGCGGTCCCCCACCTCCCGGACCCACGTCTCGCTCACGACGCGGTGTCCGAGCCCCTCCACGACGGCCGCGACCTCGGGCCTGTCGCCCTCGATCACGGCGCGGTCCGCGCGGCTGCGCTCGAACGCCTGCTCGATCGTCTCGCGGTTCGCCTCGGGCGCGCCCATCTCGCCGAGCGCCCAGTCGGCGCCGACGTGGCCCACGGCCCACTCGGTCTCGCGGACGATCCGGGTGAACCGGGGCGCATAGTGGCCGCCGCCGAAGCCGACGACGTGGCGGGGCGGAGCGTCGGCCGGGTCGGCCGCGTCGGTCGCACCGTCGGTCGCATCAGCCGTACCGTCGATCACGTCAGCCGCACCGTCGCTCGCGCGGGCGTCATCGTCGCCCGTGAGGTCCGGCCCGGTCCCGCGGAGGTCGAGCACCGCCCGTGCGACCGCCTCTGCCGCCTCCCGGTCCTCCCACTGGGGCTCGTCGGAGCCGAGTTCGACGAACAGCGAGGGGACGGAGGCGCTCGTCGGCCCGTGGTGGGTGCACTCGATGCCGACGTCATACCCCTCGGGGGCGTGCGCCGCCAGCGCCTCGACGACGCGCTTCTCCGCACCGGGGGCGGCGTTCGCGAGCGTCTCCGGCTCGCCGCCGTACGGCGCCGGCCCGAAGTTGCCGGTGACGTGGGCGGTCAGCAGCGCCCCCGTCTCCCCGGAGTGCCTGGAGACGAAAACGAGGAAGTCAGGGTCGGCGGTGCCTGCGTCGGCGGCGTCGGCGGCGTCGGCGGCGTCGGCGGCGGCGCCTGCACCGATCCCGAACGCGGCGGCCGGGTCGTCCAGCTCGATATGGAGGTCGTCGAACTCTCGGAGCTCGAACCCGTCGGTCCGGTAGTAGGTCCCGCCGCCCGCGGCGTCGGGGCGGGTATCGTCCTCGCGCACCTCCCAGTCGCCGACCGCGAGCAGGCGCTCGCCGATGTGTTCGGAGGCGCTGTCGGCCCGGCTGACGACGATCGCTATCACGGGCGTCGGTCGGGACCGGGCCGCCGAATAGGCGTCGGTTCGAACGCGATAGGACGTTGTGTGATCTGTGTCGGGCGCGTCTGCGGTCACGGCCGATTGTTTATACGCGATCGGATCAGGGGCCAACTCTTCCGAATATCTGACGCGTTATAAACTACAGACAGCGAATCGGCGGTAGACACTCCCAAAGCCCCAGCCGCTCGGTCATACATCATCGCGGTCGATAGATCCGAAAACACCTCCAAAGCCCCAGTCGCGAGGACGGCGCACGCTCGTTACGCTCCTCGGTCGCTCGCGTTGCTCGCTCCCTGCGGTGCTTAGGTCGCCTGCGCCGTCCTCGCGACTGCCCCTTTGAGTCCCGCCCCGCACAGCACCGCAGCCTCACGCCTCCCCAGCCTCGGCGGACGGCCCGGCGCGGGCGGAGCCGCGCCGGCCCGCCGCCTCCCTCGCACGCGCTCCTTCGCCCCCTCCGGGCGCTCGGAGGCGCGCGCCGATGCGGGGGTGTAATATCTCATCTACTTATAAATAGCGCCGCTCCTCCGCCACCGGCCCGGTGGGGTTCCCACCGCGTTCACGGGAACAGCAGGTACGCGAACACGCCGTAGCCGGCGACGAGGACCGCGCCGTCGACCCGGGTGATCCGATCGCCGCGATACATGATCCCGACGAGCCCGACGGTGAACGCGAGCAGCGCGGGGAACTCGAAGCCGCGGACGCCGGGGCTCACGCCGATCGGCTGAATGACCGCGATGATCCCGATGACTGCGAGGATGTTGTAGATGTTCGATCCGACGATGTTGCCGACGCTGAACTCCGCCTCGCCGCGCACGGCGGCGACGACGCTCGCCGCCAGCTCGGGGAGCGAGGTGCCCAGCGCGAGCACCGTGAGCCCGATGAAGATGTCGGAGAAGCCGGCCGCGGAGAGCAGCGACTCCCCGCCGTCGATCAGCCACCGCGACCCGAGCACCAGCGCGGCGATCCCGCCGACCACGGCGGTGACGTCGCGGAGGCTGGCGTCCGGCATCTCCGCGCGCTCCGCGGTGGAGATGCCGGACTGGGTCTGCCGGATCCGGCGCATGACCACGACGGTGAACGCCACGAGCGTCCCGAGCAGGAGGAGTCCGCCCGGTCGGCCGATGCGCCCGTTCCAGCCGAGCCCCACGAGCAGCAGCGCGGCGAGCAGCATGAAGGGAACGTGGCGCTCGAACACCGTCTCGGAGACGTTGAGGGGCCGGATCAGCGCGGAGACCCCCAACACGAGCCCGATGTTCGCGATGTTCGACCCGAGGATCGTCCCGAGCCCCACGTCCGTCGACACGGTGACGGCGCCGAGGAGGGAGACGAACAGCTCGGGGGCGGTCGTCGCGAACGCGATGACGGTGACCCCGACCGTCGACGCCTTCAGGCCGACGGCGAGCGCCAGGTCGCTGGCGCCCTTGACGAGGAGTTCGGCGCCAGCGTACAGGAGGGCGGCGCCCCCGACGAGGAGCAGCAGTTCCGTGAGCGGCGACCCGAGCAACACGGCTCTCGGTAGTCGGTCGCGTTTTAAAAAGCGCCGTGGTTCGGGGCGGCCGGGCCCGGACTCGGATCGGTCCGCCGGCTCAGGCCCGCGTCGCGCGGAACTCGCCGTGTTTCATTCCGACGACGAACGCGATGGCGCCGAAGACGAGCATCGACGGGAGAACCATCATCAGCGTCGTCTGGAACCCCATCGGCGTCCCGACGGCGACGCCGGCGGTGCCGAGGGCGACGATCAACACGACGATACCGGCCGCGCGGGGCAGGTCGAACTCCATGCCCGCGGTACGGTTCGCGCGAACCTAAGGGTTCGGCTCCCGGTCGGCCCGGCGTCGCCGGGCCGATCGCTCCGTCCGACGCCCCCGAAACGGATTCCCGGACCCGTTTCCCGGAACGGCGCCCCCTCGCGGCTCACGCCTCGATGATATCGTCCTCGCGTTCCGCCGGCAGCGTCAGCTCCCCCTCGGTCGAGACGACCGCGCGGCCGCCGACCCGGACCTCGTCGCCCTCGACTCGCACCCTGACGTGCCCGGGGCGGTCGACGAAGTGCCCCTGCTCGAACCGGATCTCATCGGGGAAGTCACCGTCGAACGCGTCGACGGACCGGAGGTACGCCCCGACCGCGCCGCTGGCCGTGCCCGTCACGGGGTCCTCGGCGACGCCGACGGCGGGCGCGAACGCCCGGCCGTGGAGGGTCGACGCCGCGTCGATCGCGTCGAACGTGAACGCGTAGATCCCGGCGGCGTCGTGGGCGTTCGAGATGTCCTCGACGGCGGCCGCGTCGGGCTCCGCCTCCCCGAGGCGTTCGAGGAAGTTGACGGGGACGACGAGCCACGGGAGCCCGGTTGAGGCGACGGCGACGGGGAGGTCGGCCCCCACGTCCCGGAGGGCCGCGGGGTCGATCCCGAGCGCGTCGCCGAGCCGGTCGGCGTCGAGTTCCGTCTCGTCCACCGCCTCGACAGTCGGCGGGTTCTGCCGCATCCAGACGGTGCCGTCGTCGTCGACGCGGATAGAGAGGTCGCCGACGTTCGTCCGGAGCGTTCGCTCGCCGGCGTCGATCTCCCCCGCGGCGTACAGCGCGGCGTAGCTCGCGATCGTGGCGTGGCCGCAGAGATCGACCTCCGTGGAGGGGGTGAAGTAGCGGAGCCGCTCGTCGGCGCCGTCGCCCGCCTCGAAGCGGAACGCGGTCTCGGAGGCGCCGAGCTCGGCGGCGACTCGCCCCATCCGATCGTCGCTCAGTCCCGCGGCGTCCGGGAGGACGCCGGCGACGTTCCCGGCAAGCGGTTCGTCCGTGAACGCGTCGACGAGCAGCGCGCGTCGCGTCTCCATGCGTCACCCTCGTGGGGGGGCCTCAAAAGGGTCCCGAGCCGACTGGGGGCGATGTCAACCCTTTTGCCCTCCACGCCGGATGTACCCCTATGGGCCTCTTCGACCGGTTACGCGGGAACGACACCCCGCGCGTGGCGTTCATCGGGATCGACGGTCTCCCGTACGGTCTCGTCGCCGACAACCCGGACACGTTCCCGACGCTGTCGGCGATCGCCGACGACGGCGACGGCGGAGCGATCGACAGCGCCGTGCCGCCGGAGTCGAGCGCGTGCTGGCCCGTCCTGACCAGCGGCCAGAACCCCGGCGAAACCGGCGTGTTCGGGTTTCAGGACCGAGAGATCGGGTCCTACGACACCTACGTGCCGATGGGCCGGGACGTCCAGTCGACCCGCGTGTGGGACCGCGCCACCGACGCCGGACTCGACGCGACGGTGATGAACGTCCCCGTCACGTTCCCGCCCCAGCGGACGGTTCAGCGGATGGTGTCGGGCTACCTCTCGCCCGACGTGGACAAGGCCGCCCACCCCGACGAGCTCCGGGAGTACCTCACCGAGAGCGACTACCGGCTGTCGGTGAACGCGAAGCTGGGGCACAAGGCGGACAAATCGGAGTTCGTCGAGCACGCGCGGGAGACCCTCGACGCCCGCGCCGCCGCCTTCTCCCGGTACGTCGAGCGCGACGACTGGGACCTGTTCGTCGGCGTGTTCACGGCGCCGGACCGGATCAACCACTTCCTGTGGGGCGATTACGCGGAGGACGGGGCGTACCGCGAGGAGCTCCTGGAGTTCTACGCCGCGCTCGACGAGCACATCGGCGCGATCCGGAAGGCGATCCCCGACGACGTCCGCCTCGTCGTGGGCTCGACCCACGGGTTCGCGCGGCTCCGCTACGACGTCTACTGCAACGAGTGGCTGGAGCGAGAGGGCTGGCTCTCGTACGGCGACGACGACCACGGCGCGTTGACCGACATCGACGAGGACACCCGCGCCTACTCGCTCGTTCCCGGTCGGTTCTACCTCAACTTGGAGGGGCGCGAACCGGAAGGAGTCGTGCCCGAGTCGGAGTACGAGTCCGTGCGCGCCGAGCTACAGGATGCTCTCAAGGCGTGGGAGGGTCCCGACGGGAAGCCGGTCGCGAAGCGCGTCGTCGAGCGCGAGACCGTCTTCCGCGGCGACCACGACGAGATCGCCCCGGACCTCGTCGTCATCCCGAACGAGGGGTTCGACCTCAAGTCCGGCTTCCGCTCCCACGACGAGGTGTTCGACCCGGACGGCCCGCGGACGGGGATGCACACGTTCGAGGACGCCGCCCTGTTCATCGACCACCCGGACTCGAACATCGAGGACGCGGACCTCCTCGACGTCGCGCCGACCCTCCTGCGGCTGCTCGACGTCGACTACGGACGGACCGACCTCGACGGCGCGAGCCTGATCTGAGATGGAACGGACGCCGGACGGGACCCCGGTCGGCGTCGACGACCCGTACGCGGTCGCCGGCGTCTGCGACCACCTGACCGACGACGGTCGCTGTCGGTTCGCGCTGACGCGCGCCGGCGACGACCCGGCGTTCGCCGCGGCCCGCCGCGCAGACGGCTACGCCTGCCACGTCGGTCCCGACGGCGCCTGGCGCCGATGTCCCCACTACCGCTCGACGACCGACGGTCGCGAGTGTCACCGCTGCGGGCTCGAAGAGGTGCGTATCGCCCACGACGACGAGCGACCGCTGGTTGAGGAACACCACCTCTCGTACGGGAGCGCGGGCGGCGGCGAGGCGGGTAACGGGAACGCCGACAGCGACGAGGAGGGCGAGGCCGGCCCCCACGAGATAACGGTCGCGTTGTGTCGCTGGTGCCACACGAAGGTCCACAAGTCGTTCGCGCGGATCGACGACGACGCGAGTCCGGATCCCGAGGCGATCGCGGAGCGAGAGAGCCGCAACGGTCGTCAACAGGAGGAACTCTCGTTCGGGACCGCCGCCGAACGGTTCGACCCCGACGCCGACGACGAGACCTGATCGGCGTGAACAAGCGCTTCCGGTTCCGAAGCGAGAGCGTGATCGCATCGTCCACCGGTCGAAAGGACCGATGTAGCAGTTACCCGTCGAACGGATCGGCGAAGTCCCCACGGATGAAGTAGCGCACGAAGTTACCGTAAGTCCGATCGCCCGGGTGGTCGGCGACCTGTTCGTACCGGACGTTACCGTCGCCGTCGATCACGTACGTCGCGGCGATTCCCGTGGTCCCCCTGCCGGTCTCTTCGGTCCCGCTGTACTGCGACGCGACCTCGCCGCCGGGGTCGCTAAGCAACTGAACGTCGAGATCGTACCGGTCGCGCATCTCTGTGAGCGGCCCGATCGAATCGGTCACGACAGGGAGGATGTCCACGCCGTCGTTGAACCAGAGGTCGTAGGAGACCTCGCTGAAGGTCTGGAGCTGTTCCGCACAGAAACTACACCAGTGCCCGCGGTTGATCAGCACGACACTCGGACCGTCCTCCAAAGTATCAGAAAGAGTTACTTTCTCGCCGGCCGTGGATTCGAGCGTGAAATCGGGTGCCTGAGAGCGTTCGAGTGACACGCCTGCGATTGAACGGTCACCCATTTTACTCTGGCGTGGACTGGTAGCGGCACCGCACGGTCGCCACGCGTGCCCACCTCGCGGGGGACCGGCGGCGGCCGGTGTCGACGCCGGTCCGATTCCGGAGCCGATCTCGGGCGGCGGGAGCAAGGAAAAGCACGCCTGAGGCGCCTTCGAACGGACAAGTGGGCGCTCCGACCGCGACGGGTGTCGACCAGTGCGGGATTCAGGCGTCGGACTGCGGCCGGATCAGGTTCGCGAGCGAGACGAGCACGCCGAGGAACCACCCGAGCGGGACGGAGATGCCCAGCCACATCAGGACGTAGCCCAGGCCGGCGACGCCCCACTGGTCGCCGAACGTCTCCAAGTCGAAGGCGCCGCGGAGCGTCTCGTTGATCCCGCCGACGGCGAGGAACGTGTCGAGGATCCAGACCGCGAGGTCGTAGCTCGGATCGAGCACCAAGTTCGAGATAGAGGGCGTGAGGAGCCCGGCGACCACCGGCGGGAGGAAGATGGCCGTCATCGCGAACGGGTACGCGAGGAGGACGCTGACGAACCGTCCGCCGACCTTCGAGAACCCGGCGGCCGCGCCCGCGGAGACGACCGCGACGACGCTGGCGCCGCCGATCCCGAGCATCACCTCGGTCGGTAGTTGAAAGTGCGCGAGGAGTGTGAGCGACCCCCAGACCAGCGTCGCGACGAGGACGGCGCCGAGCACGCCGAAGCGGGCCACCGCCGAGTCGAGTTTCGCGGCGTAGAACCGCGTGGCGAATCCGACGAGCAGGAGCGGGTACGCGACCGCGACGAGCGGTCCGCCGAGTATCGCCCAGAGGTAATAGCCGACCGTCTGGACGGCGGTCTCCGGTTTCCACTTCCCCAGCACCGCGCTCGGATCGAGCTGTCTCGGGAAGACGACCTCCATCCACGTCTCGTGGAGTCGAACCACGTCAAGGAGGAGCGCTTCCACCAGCCCTGTCTGTCCTCGGCGTTCCATTTGGCTCACCTCGCGCACGCCACACCGTGAACTTTGTGCCTTCGTTCGCGGGGCTGACACCAAACGCGGGTTCTTCGTTCGTTGGCCTGACACCAAACCTGCGCCGTCGATTATCAGACAGGAAACCTCACGCCGATACGCTTAAGCGTTACAGCGGGCCTAACACTGCTCATGCACAGACGTGGACTGCTCGCGGCGATTGCCGCATCGACGTCCG
The DNA here is from genome assembly GCF_002252895.1 of Halorubrum sp. Eb13. NCBI lineage: Archaea > Methanobacteriati > Methanobacteriota > Halobacteria > Halobacteriales > Haloferacaceae > Halorubrum > Halorubrum sp. Eb13. Next base: position 49,591 of record NZ_NHPE01000088.1, read on the forward strand.
TCGCCGTCGCCGGCTGCGCCGGGGGCGAGGACGGGAGCTACGAGTACGACGCGGACCCGGCTCGGGTCCCGTCGGAAGCGGCCTCGGATGCGGGATACGAAGGCGAGGAGCCGGAGTCGTTCACCATCGAGCAGGAGTTCGACGTGGCCGGCGTGAACGCCCAGGTGTCGGCGACGACCTGGGTCGCCGGGTACGAGAACCAAGAGAACGGGTCGGCGCTGTTCGTGGCGAGTACGCCGGACGCGGCGGTCGGTGGCCAGTCGGTCAATCCTCTCGTCAGCGCGGACGACGCGGAGCTGATCCGCCGGCTGTTAGAACAGGCCGACCAGCGCGGAATCGGCGGCGAGGGCACCGACGTGGAGGCCGAGGACATCGAGAACCGCGGCTCCGAGACGCGGACCGTCCTCGGACAGGAGACCGAGGTGTCGGTCCTCGAAACCACGATAAACGCGGCGGTCGAGAACGGGAACAACCAGAGCGGGAGTACCGAGGACGTCCCGGCGTTCCTCTACGTCGCGACCGTCCAACACGACGGGGACGTGGTCGCGCTCGTCGGCGTCCACCCGACCGCGGTCGACGCCCGGGACACCCTCCTCTCGCTGATGGAACAGGTCGAACACTAGCCCGACCGCCAGCGCGCCAGTCCCGTCTTTTCGAGCGCTCTAGCGACGCAGAGCGGCCGCTCGGATAGCCAGACGCAGGCCGGTTCACTCACCGTCATTTCCGCGATGAGAAACTTCTGTGTCCGTTAATCCTTTAATAAACAATCAACCGAGTGAGCGTGTTCCACAAAGGCCAGCCGACGGCAGCGTTGCGAGCTCGTCGATTCCCACGGCTCGGGCGCCCTCCTAGCCGCGGCTCTGTCGATTGTGGTTCGTCACGATGGATCGAGTAAACTCAACCCAACGCCGGCCGGAGATCATTCTTGCCATCTGTATTGTTGTTATTTCAGTTTTCGCGATAGTGACTGGTTCAATACCAGTAACTGGTTTTCTTTGGAATGTTGATAAAATAGACAATATTTCAGTAGGTAATGATGAGAACCAGACAATTAGGGGGATCAAGGTATATAGTGAGGACGATCCAGTCAAGATACGAGTGGGAAGTGTTGTTGACTCAGGTGCTAAGTTTGATGATGACCGCACATCATATAGGATAAAGAACGGACAAACGGCAAGAGATTCGGAAGTCTTTATCAAGAATCCAAATACGACAGACGCAACACTTGTTATAAATTCCTCTGCTTTGAATAGCACGACCTCATTTGATGTTGAAATAGAGAATATAGACACAACTAATATGAGCAAGTTCAATAAAAAAGGTCAAGAGATAAATAAGGAATTTGAGTATATCACAACACAAGCCGGTGAGTCAGATCATTCTACATTTTCTGTCCAGACATCTGCGAACGTTTCTATAAATACAAAAAATTATAATGATAGTTCAAGTATGATTAGCTTTGATAACCTTAGTTTAGTCAACAACTCAACTGACCAAATAGTAGTCTGGGAAAAATCATCAGAAGGAGATCTTTCTAAGAGGATTGCAACTTTCCAAGGCGGACGAGAATCTATCTCAATTGATAATAATTCTATCAAAGGTGAAGAAGAAATCGCAGTTACAGTTCAGCCTGAGTCAACAAATTCTACCGAAGTGATCTACGCAGTAGACCATGCAACTATTGAAGCACCCATCACAACAGAATTACTACAAGAACCCATATACTATCCGGAGAATGATCGCTTAGACAGACAGTATTCTGAATCGATATATTTCAAGTTCAATACGAATATAAGACACGACCGGGGCGATATATACGTCAATTATTTTGACGGAACTACACATAGGGTTCCAGTTCAAAATAAATCAAATAATGTGACTGTCCTTGATGAGGATTTGTATATTTCTCTTAATTCTACAAGTAATACTCAAAATTATATACAGAATGTTACCGTTGATGGACTGGTATCAGAATATGGGGGAGAAGAATTGTCTCAAGGTGTTTCTGAAATAAACCGGGCAGGAGATTTCATCTCAAGTAGAACAAACACAACGGTCTCACAAGGAACAAAAGTAGCAGTTACATCAAATGAGTCCGAAACCATTCAAATCTTTTCAGAAAATAGATCGATTAATCCCAGTGAGATAGAAGATAATAATCACAATAAGATTATACACACTTCAGACATTCCTACAGGAGAATACAAGATAGAATCTGAATCAGAAACCAACGCTAGTCGGATTAATATAACAGAAGCAACACTGTCTCCTAAAATACCAACAGCCAACAAGTCGACAGGAATACTGATCAATTTTGAATCATCCGCTTTAGATCGGCAGATCATGGTTAGAGTTCAAAACGAAAACAATACATCAATATCTGAAAAAGTAGTTGAAATAAAACAACACAAAACAGAGAACCAATCGATTATGATAAACGAATGGGGAGAATACTTCATAGAGTTCAGAGATATACGGTCTGGAGATACCATCAGACGATCAGTGGATATTTTGAAAAACAGAGATTCAGATCTTATTTTTGATTCGGATCAAAATGGAAGTGATGTGGGCACAAAACACGTTTTAGAACTTAATTCCAGCTATAACAGATCTAGATTAGAACTAATAAATAAATCTAGCAGGGTAACACTCGCAACTGCTAATCTCTCCACACCGTCGTCCGGACGCACTTCGATCGGACTCAACACGTACGCATTCGGTAACGAATCGCTGACGGACAGCCTCGTCACCGCGGGACCGGGGGCGACCGTCGAATCGGTCGACACATCAGTGTCGAACGGGACGCTCCCGCCGGGAGAGTACCGGATCGAGGTCCGTTCCGCACAGGGGCTCGCCGAGACGAGCGACGAGGCGACTGTCACGGTCGGGAATCGGTCGACGAGCGGGCTGAACGCCTACGCGACGACCACCCTCGATCGGGACGCTCTCGGGACGGCCGGCGCGGTGCGCCGAGCGATCGAGGACGGAACGCTCTCGCCGACGTCGACCGTCACCGCGGACGACACCGTGGTGTACGCCGTCAACGCCACGGGACTGACCGGGTTGCCGGCCGCGCGGAACGCGACCACGGAGTCGGGCGCCGACCTGGCCCGGCTCGACGGACTCGCGTTCGGCGTGCGGTCGAACGCGTCGACGCTCTCGGCGGCGACGGGTGACGACCGAACCGGCGCGGTGGGAGCGGCTCCGAAGAACTCCTCCGTTCACATCGACGACGAGGGACTCTACCTCATCGCAGAGGGCGACGACGCCCTCGCGACCGACGAGACGCCCGCGGGCGGGGAGGACTTCACCGCGGAGTTCCGGGTGACCGACGAACGACTGCGCGAAGCCGCGTCGGACTCGGCGAGCGATCACAGCGCGTCGACGACGCTGACGTTCGAGGTACCGCCGCCGGACGAGGCGGACGGCGACTCAGAGGGTGGCGACTCGCTCGGAGGCGGTGGTAGCGCGGGCGGTGGTAGCGCGGGCGGGCCGGAGGGCGGAGGACCGGTCGGCGAACCGACCGGCGGCGGGACGTCCGGCGGGGGCCCATCGACAGACGGAGGCGGAACTACCGGCGGCGGGCCGACCGGATCGCCACCCGAGACGGGCACCTCACCGAGGGGCGGAAAGACGGAGACGCCGGGGGACGCGACCGGTACCGGACCGCGGCCCGATCTCCGAGTGAGCGGGGGCCAGTTCGGCGTCCGTCCGCTCGCCGACGTCCGGCCGATCGCGCGCGAGAATCATACCGGATCGCCCGCGTCCGTCTCGCGTACGTCGGTTCCCGTCGATACGGGCGCCGCCCCGTCGGGAGGTGAAATCGCGCGCTCCGAAACGGGCGCGGACCGCGGTGGCGCCGGCACGACCGGTGCGGACGCGGGGAGCGACGAGGCCGCCGGTACCGACGGGGTATCCGGTACCGACGAGGCCGCGGGGACGAATGCGGGCGACTCGCGATCGCGCGGGGGCTCAGATTCGACGGCGAAATCGGACGCGGCGGACGCGGAACCCCAGACCCCGACCTACGACGACGCGCCGATCCGGACGACCGCCGACGACGTCCCCGGGTTCGGTCCGCTCGTCACCGTGGTCGCGTTCCTGCTCGCCGGGCGGCTCGCCGCGCGCCGACGGGGTCGGGAGCCGTGAGGCGACGCCGCGACGCCCTCGCGGCGGTATCCTTTTGCTGGATCGCCTCCTCCCGTCGGGTATGAGCGTGACCATCACCCCGCCGCAGGAACGCGAGTGCGAGCTGTGCGGTCGCCGGGAGCGGTGGGACGATGAGGCCACCGGCTGGCAGATCGCCGACGAACCGGGCGAGGTCTACTGCATCCACGAGTGGGACATCAACGGGACGTTCACACCGCTTCGCGAGTGACCACGCGTTTTGAGTCGACGACCGATCCGGTCACGGCCGGCGATGCCGCACCGTCGCCGATTGACGATAGCGGATCGATCTCCGGAAACTAACTCGGTCTCGGCGCGGTCAGCGTCGACTCGAACGGAGTTTCTCCCCTCAGTTCGGATATAAGTGATCGAACCGTGATCGTATCGAGTGTTATTCACCCCTGATGAATAATTACCTTATATTCCCTAATGTGTGTACGATGGATCCTACCCGTATCAGGGTTATACCTTTAAGTGATAATCTGTGAGTGGTGTACATGACCGAGCCACGTAGTGACACCCGGGGGGAGTCGGAACCCTCGGGCCACGGTGGGGGGCTTGCGGACGTATCAGACGAACGGTCGAACTGCGGGATCGGCGGGATCGTCGACCTGGACGGAGACCCGAACCACGAGACCGTGACCGACGCGGTCCGGTTGCTGGAGAACCTCGAGCACCGCGGGACAACGGGCGCAGAGGAGAACACCGGCGACGGGGCCGGCATCATGGTCGCGCGCCCGGACGGCTTCTTCCGCGACGTCGTCGACGCCGACCTGCCCGACGAGTACGCGGTCGGCTCCGTCTTCATGCCGACCGAGGGGAGCGTCCAGGCCGAGATCCACGACGTCATCGCCGAGGTGTTCTCCGTCTACGGGCTGGAAGTGCTCGCGTGGCGCTCCGTGCCGACGGACAACGCGGACCTCGGCGCGACCGCGCTCGACTCCGAGCCGGAGATCGCCCAGCTGTTCGCCGCGCCCGTCGAGGGGGCCGGCCTCGCCGAGCGGTTCACCAGCGAGGAGACCCGCCCCGACGACGTCGACCCGGAGCTCCTCGGCTTCGACCGCGCGCTCTACGCCGCCCGACGCGAGATCGAGAACGCGGTCGCCGACGTCGACGGCGCCGGCCGGTTCTACGTCTGCTCGCTCGACCGCCAGCGCGTCGTCTACAAGGGCCTGCTGAAGGGCTCGCAGCTCGCCGGCTACTACCCGGACCTGACCGACGAGCGCTTCGCCAGCCACGTCGCCTTGGTCCACGCGCGGTTCTCGACGAACACGCTCGGGGCGTGGCACCTCGCGCACCCGTACCGTAACATCGTCCACAACGGCGAGTTCAACACGATCCGCGGGAACGTAAACTGGATGCGCGCCCGCGAGAACGACCTCGACCACCCGGCGTTCGGCGCCGAGCTCGACACGATCAAGCCGGTGATCGACGACCCGAACCAGTCCGACACCGCGAGCGTCGACAACGCGGTCGAACTCCTCCTGCAGGCCGGCCGGGACCTCCCGCACACCCTCCGGATGCTGATCCCGGAGGCGTTCCGCGACGACGACCTGATGGACGCGGCCCGCACCGACTTCTACGACTACCACGCCTCGCTCGTCGAGCCGTGGGACGGCCCCGCCCTCGTCATCGGCTTCGACGGCGACCGCGTGGCCGGCGTCCTCGACCGCAACGGGCTCCGCCCGTGCCGGTACGAGGTGACCGACGACAACCGGCTCGTCGTCGGGAGCGAGGTCGGCGCGCTGCCGACCGACCCCGCCGACGTCCGGCGCCGCGGGCGGCTCCAGCCCGGCGAAATCTTCGTCGCCGACCCCGAGGAGGGGCGGATCGTCCCGGACGACGAGGTGTTCGACGAGCTCACCGACGAGAAGTACGGCGAGTGGGTCGACGAGCGTCAGATCGGCCTCGACGAGGTCACGGCCGAGGTCGGTAGCGGAGACAACGTCGAGAGCGACGAGGGACGCGGAGTCGACGACGAGAGCGACGACGAGATGACCGTCCGGTCCCACCAGGCCGCGTTCGGCTACACCACCGACTCGCTGAACCACCTCGTCGAGCCGATGGCGAAAGACGGGAAGGATCCGGTCGGGTCGATGGGCGACGACACGCCGCTGTCGGTGCTCGCCGACGTCGACCGCCCCCTGTTCACCTATTTCAAGCAGCTGTTCGCGCAGGTGTCGAACCCGCCGATTGACTACATCCGCGAGGAGCTCGTCACCTCGCTGGAGACCCGGATCGGGAACCAGCGGAACCTGCTCGACGAGACCCCCGAGCACGCCGAGCAGATCGTCTCGGAGTCGGCGATACTCACCGACGCCGACACGGCCGCGCTGAAGGCGTTGGACGGCGAGCCCGTCGACGGCGAGGGCCCGGCGTTCTCCTCGACGACGGTCGATATCACGTACGATCGGGAGGCGTCGCTCGTCGACGCCGTGACGGAGATCCGCAACGAGGTCGCGGCCGCGATCAGAGACGGCACCGACGTGGTCGTCCTCTCGGACCGCGCGGTCGGCCCCGACCGGCTCGCCGTCCCGAGCCTGCTGGCAACCGGCGCGGCCCACCACCACCTCGTTCGGAACGGGCTGCGGAACCGCGCCGGCATCGTCGTCGAGTCGGGCGAGCCGCACGAGGTACACCACGTCGCGACGCTCGTCGGCTACGGCGCCGACGCGGTCGACCCGTACCTCGCGTACGACTCCATCTCCGACGTCGTCGCGGGGCCCGACGGGGCCGACGAGGCGGAGGCGCTCGCGGCGTACCGGGGCGCTCTGGAGGACGGGCTGCTCAAGACGATGGCGAAGATGGGCATCTCGACGATGGAGTCGTACCAGGGCGCCCAGATCTTCGAGGCGGTCGGACTCAGCTCCGAGTTCGTCGGCGAGTACTTCGAGGGGACCGAGATCCGCACCGAGGGGATCGGGATCGGGGAGATCGAAGACGACCTCCGGACGCGTCACGCGATGGCGTTCGGCGCCGACCCCGAACTGGAGACCACCGGCGAGTACGAGCACCGCTCGTCGGGGATCAAACACGGCTGGAACCCGCAGACGGTCGGGACGCTCCAGCAGGCGGTCCGGGGCGGCGACTACGAGCAGTATCAGGAGTTCGCGGAGCTGGTGAACGACCAGTCCGAAGCGCTGCAGACGCTTCGCGGACTCCTCGAGTTCGAGTCGGACCGCGACCCGGTGCCGGTCGACGAGGTCGAGCCGGTCGAGTCGGTCGTCGAGCGCTTCTCGACGGCCGCGATGAGCCTCGGGAGCATCTCGCCGGAGGCCCACGAGAACAACGCGATCGCGATGAACCGGATCGGTGCGAAGTCGAACACCGGCGAGGGCGGCGAGCCGCCGGAGCGGTTCGGCACCGAGAAGGCGTGTTCGGTCAAGCAGGTCGCCTCCGGCCGGTTCGGCGTCACCGCCGACTACCTCGCGAGCGCGGACGAGCTGCAGATCAAGATGGCGCAGGGGTCCAAGCCCGGCGAGGGCGGCCACCTCCCCGGCGAGAAGGTCAACGAGATGATCGCGCACGTCCGGTGTTCGACGCCGGGCGTCGGGCTCATCTCGCCGCCGCCGCAACACGACATCTACTCGATCGAGGACCTCAAGCAGCTCATCTTCGACTTGAAGGCCGCGAGCCCCGACGCCGACGTCAACGTGAAGCTGGTGTCTGAGGCCGGCATCGGCACCATCGCGGCGGGCGTCGCGAAGGCGAACGCGGACGTCGTCCACGTCTCCGGGCACTCCGGCGGGACGGGCGCGTCTCCGAAGACCTCCATCAAGAACGCGGGGCTCCCGTGGGAGCTCGGGCTCGCCGAGACGAACCAGATGCTCCGCGCGACCGGCCTGCGCGACCGCATCCGCGTCACCGCGGACGGCGGGCTCAAGACCGGCCGCGACGTCGCGGTCGCGGCCGCGCTGGGCGCGGAGGAGTACGTGTTCGGCACGGCGTCGCTCGTCACGTCCGGCTGCGTGATGGCCCGGCAGTGCCACGAGAACACCTGTCCGGTCGGCGTCGCGACCCAGCGGGAGGACCTCCGCCAGCGCTTCCCCGGCCAGCCGGACCACGTCATCAACTACATGACGTTCATCGCCCAGGAGCTCCGCGAGCTCATGGCGGAGCTCGGCTACACCGAGGTCGAGGAGTTCATCGGGCGCCCCGAGCTGCTCTCGCAGCGCGAGACGGACCACGAGAAGGCGAAGCACCTCGACCTGTCGTCGGTGATCGCCGAGCCCGCGGGCGACGCCCGGACCAAGACGCGCGAGCAGGACGACGCCGACATCGAGGCGCTGCTCGACTGGGACCTCATCGACGAGGCGGCCCCGGCCATCGAGGACGGCGCGCCCGTCGCGCTCACCCGCGACGTGGAGAACGTCGACCGCGCGGTCGGCGCGACGCTCTCGAACCGCGTCGTCAGCGAACACGGCGGCGACGGGCTCCCGGACGACACCATCAGCTGCCGGTTCGACGGCTACGCCGGCCAGAGCTTCGGCGCGTTCCTCGCGTCCGGCGTCACCCTCGAGCTGACCGGCGCCGCCAACGACTACCTCGGAAAGGGGCTCTCGGGCGGTCGGATCGTGGTCAACACCCCCGAGGAGGCCGGCTACGACCCGGCCGAGAACGTCGTCGCCGGCAACGTCGGCCTCTACGGCGCCACGGACGGCGAGGTGTACGTCAACGGCGTCGCCGGCGAGCGGTTCGGCGTCCGCAACTCCGGCGTACGGGCGGTCGTCGAGGGCGTCGGCGACCACGGCTGCGAGTACATGACCGGCGGCGTCGTCGCCGTGCTCGGCGACACGGGCCGGAATTTCGCGGCCGGGATGTCCGGCGGCGTCGCCTACGTGCACGACCCCGACGACCGGTTCGACGAGCGCGTGAACCGCGGGATGGTCTCCGTCTCGGCGACGCTCGACGACTCGGACGAGCGCATGCTGCGCCGGCTCGTGGAGAACCACCGCGCGTACACCGGCAGCGACCGCGCGGCCGAGCTGCTCGACGACTGGGCGGCGACGCTGAACGACTTCGTCCGCGTCTTCCCCGACGCGTACGCCGACGTCATCGCCGAGGGCAAGGGCGCCGACGTGCGCGACGAGCCCCCGGAGCCGGCCGAGGCCGTCCCGGGCGCCGTCAGCGATCCGACCGAGCAGGCGTCAGGCGACGACTGAGGCGGTCGGCAGCTCTCACCCGATCGGTTCGGTCGACCGTGCTTTTTTCGTTCAGTCGTCGAGCGTCTCGCTCTCGACCGCCTCCTGATCGATCGCCCGCTCGACCGCGCGGTCGACGTGGCGCTCGCGGGCGCGGTCGACGAACGCCTCCGGCAGCTCCTCGATCTCGCCGGCCTGCACCCCCCAGAGCTTCGCGTAGAGCCCGTCGGCCGCCAGCAGGTCGTCGTGGGTCCCGCGCTCGACGACCTCCCCGTCCTCCAACACGAGGGTCGTGTCGGCGTCGGTCACCGTCGAGAGGCGGTGCGCGATGACGAACGTGGTTCGGTCGGCCGCGAGCTCGTCGAGCGAGCGCTGGATCAGCATCTCCGTCTCGGTGTCGACCGCGGAGGTCGCCTCGTCGAGGATGAGGATGGCGGGGTCCTGTAAGACGACGCGGGCGATGGCGACCCGCTGGCGCTGGCCGCCCGAGAGCTTCACGCCCTGCTCGCCGATCCGGGTGTCGTACCCGTTCGGGAGCGAGTCGATGAACTCGTGGGCCTCGGCGGCCTTGGCGGCCTCGATCACCCGCTCGCGGACCGCGTCGCTCTCGACGTCGTCGTCGACGCCCGTGAACCGCCCGTACCGGACGTTCTCGGCGATGGTGCCGTCGAACAGCGTGGTGTCCTGCGCGACGTAGCCGACCGCGGAGCGCAGGCTCTCGACGGCGACGTCGCGCACGTCGTGCCCGTCGACCCGGACCGCGCCGTCGGTGACGTCGTAGAGGCGCAAGAGGAGCTTCAGGAGCGTCGACTTCCCGGCGCCGGTCGGCCCCACGAGGGCGACGGTGTCGCCCGGATCGGCGGCGAAGGAGACGCCGCTGATCACCTCCTCGTCGGCGTCGGTCGGGTCGACGAGGGCGTTCTCCGGGTACGCGAAGGTGACGTCGTCGTACTCGACCGCGCCGGCGACGCCGCCGTGGTCGCCGCCGCCGTTCCCACCGCGGTTCCCGGTTCCGCCCTCGCTCCCGAGCGCGACCGCGTCGCTGTCGTCCGTGATCCGGATCGGGATGTCGCGGAGGCCGAACACGCGCTCGCAGGACGCCTTCGCGTTCTCGTACTGGTCGATGATGTTCGACACCTCGGCGAGCGGCGCGACGAACTGCTGCGTGAGCAGGACGAACGTGACGAACGTCCCCACCGTGAGCGTCGTCGTGAACGGCCCCGGCGGCCCGGCCGAGAGCCAGTAGCCGCCGACCGCGAAGGTGGCGGCGAACGCGAGGCCGGCGAACAGCTCCATCCCGGGGCGGTAGACGTAGTTGAGTCGGAGGATCGACATCGTCCGCTCGAAGTACTGGTGGGAGGCCGTCTCGACGCGCTCGCTCTCGTACGGCTCGGTGTTGGAGGTCTTCACCAGCTCGACGCCCGAGAGCGCGTTCTCCAGAGCGGTGTTGAGGTCGCCGACCACGGAGCGCTGGGCGACGTACCGCGGCTCCACGGCCCGCATGAACCAGAGCGTGAAGAGGATCATCAGGGGAATCGCCGAGAGGGTGATTAAGGCGAGCTCCCAGTTGTAGTAGAAGAGGACGCCGGCGATGCCGGCGACCATCACGCCGAGCCGCGCCGAGTTCTGGAGGGCGTTGTCGAGGAAGACCTCGAGGTTGGAGGCGTCGTTGTTGAGGACGCTCATCACCTCGCCCGTCTGCTTGTCGTCGAAGAAGGTCATGTCGAGCCGCTGCATCCGGTCGAAGGAGTCGGTTCGGACCGCGTGCATCACGCGGTGCGCGAAGTTGTTCGCGGCGATCCCGTAGATCCACGTGAAGACGCCGGTGACGAGGAAGGAGCCGACGATGAGGACGACCGAGAGGCGGAACTGCGCCGGCCCCGCGGTCGGGAGCCACGCGTCGGGGACGATCGGGAGGGTGTAGGGGCCGTCGCCCGTGAACACGGCGTCGATGGCGACGCCGAGCACGACCGGCGGGACCAGTCCGGCGACGCGGGCGACGACGTTGGCGGCCATCCCGATCACGAGCCAGTGGGCCTCGCCGGCGCCGTACTCCCGGAACAGCCGGAGGAGCGGACGGTCGACCCGGTCCCGGTACACTTCGAAGGCGTTGCGGTCGTCGGCAGCCATGGGGATAGCAACCGTGCGAGACCCATGTATCCGACGGCTTCGGTCGGTCCGGCCGGATTCGACGAACGCCCGGGTGGCACCGTCCGGTTTAACTCGAACGCCCGGGCCGGCACCGTCCGGTTTAAGCCGAGAGAAGACGGGGATAACACATCGCGGTCGTGATCGACGATGAGTGACGCACTGTCCGAGGGAGACGCCCTCCGCCGCATGTACCGGATCACAGCCGACCAGGAGCGTCCCTTCGAGGAGAAGCTCCCGGACCTGCTGGATCTCGGTCGCGCGTACCTCGACGTGGAGACCGGCTTCCTCACCGAGATCGACGGCGAGACGCAGGTCATCGTGGACGCGCGCGGCGATCACGAGCTGCTTCAGGCCGGGCGGAGCTGCCCGCTGTCGAAGGCGTACTGCAGGCGGACCGTGGACATGGACGGCGCGCTGACGGTCCAGCACGCCCGCGTGGAGGGGTGGGAGAGCGACGCCGCCTACGAGGAGTTCGGGCTGGAGGCGTACATCGGCGCGAAGGTCGTGGTCAACCGCGAGGTGTACGGGACCTTCTGTTTCGCCGACACGGACGCGCGGGACCGTCCCTTCTCCGAGGACGAGGAGACGTTCGTGGAGCTGTTGGCCCAGTGGGTCGGCTACGAGCTGTTCCGGAAGCAGGCGACCGAACGCATGCAGCGGCAGCGCGACCAGCTGGAGGAGTTCTCCCGCGTCGTCTCGCACGACGTCCGGAACCCGCTCGGGATCGTCGACGGCTACCTCGATCTGGCGGAGGAGACCGGCGATCCGGAGCACTTCGAGCGGTGCCGCGACGCGGTCGACCGGATGGAGTCGCTGATCGACGACCTGCTCTTCCTCACCCGCGAGGGACAGGCGATCGGGGGGCGCGAGGAGGTCGACCTCGCGGCGCTCGCCCGCGAGTCCTGGTCGTTCGTGACCACCGGCGACGCGACGCTGGCGGTCGACACCGACCGGGTCGCCCTCGGCGACTGGAGCCGCCTCCAACAGGTGTTCGAAAACCTGTTCCGGAACAGTGTCGAGCACGGCGGCGACGGCGTGGCGATCCGAGTCGGCGACCTCGCGGACGGGTCGGGGATCTACGTCGAGGACGACGGCGCGGGGATCCCGGAGGCCGAGCGCGACGAGGTGTTCGTCGACGGCTACACCACCGGCGCGTCCGGCACCGGGCTGGGGCTGACGATCATCCAGCAGGTCGTCTCGGCGCACGGCTGGGAGGTCGCCGTGACGGAGAGCGCCGCCGGGGGGGCGCGGTTCGAGATCACCGGGATGGAGTTCGTCGGGGACGGAACGGACGGCGACGAGTAGCCGAGGGGGTCAGTTGTGGTCTCCGTCGGGTGACGCTCCGTCTCGGTTGCGGTCGATACGGACACGGCAGCGAGCGATTGCGGGAGTGAGTGTAGTGCGTCGTGAGAGAAGTCATTTATAAACCCGATCGTATGTCGCTGTCAGATTTTTATAAGTGATCGACGCTTCCGCGGTGAAGGCCTCCAAAGCCCCAGCCGCTCGTTTTTAAGTAGCTGATCCAATTTTGACGGTGAAGGCCTCCAAAGCCCCAGCCGCTCGTTTTTAAGTAGCTGATCCAATTTTGACGGTGAAGGCCTCCAAAGCCCCAGCCGCGACGACTCGCGCGGCTTGTTGCGCTCCTCGCTCAGTCGCTGACGCTCCTTCGCTGCGGTGCTTACTGCGCCGTGCTTCGTCCTCGCGGCTGCCCCTTTGAGTCCCACCCTGCCCGCACCGCAACCGCACCTCACACCTCCCCAGCCTCGCGGTTCGCGCTCTGCGAGCGCTCACCGCGTCCCTCGCGGGCTGGCTCGCGGCCGCCGGTGGCGGCCGCTCGCAGGCGCGCCGACCGCATCCGCCTTTTATAAGTAATCCTCGCCGTCGCTCACCGGTCAGTCGTGGCGGAAGCAGCGCGACCCGGTGAACGCCATCGCCATGTCGTGCTCGTCGGCGGCGGCGATCACGTCCTCGTCGTTGACGGAGCCGCCGGGCTGGATCACGGCCCCGATCCCGGCCTCGGCGGCCTCCTCGATGGCGTCCGGGAACGGGAAGAAGGCGTCAGAGGCCATCACGGCGCCCGCGGCGGACTTGCCCTCGGCGTCCTTCTCGGCCTTCATCGCCGCCAGCGTCACGGCGTCGACGCGCGATACCTGCCCCATCCCGACGCCGACCGTCTCGGTGCCGGTCGCGAACAGGACCCCGTTCGACTTGAGGTGCTTGAGCGTCTTCCAGGCGAAGACCATCGTCTCCAGCTGCTCGTCGGTGGGTTCGCGCTCGGTGACGACTTCCAGGTCCGCGGCGGTGGGCGACTGGCGGTCCCGCTCCTGCACGAGGCGGCCGCCGACGATCGGCTTCTCCGTGAACCGCTCGGCGAAGCGGTCGTCGCCCTCGCCTAGCGGGCCGACGTCGAGCACGCGGAGGTTCCCCTTCTCCCGGAGCACGTCGAGCGCGCTGTCGGTGTAGCCGGGCGCGACGACGACCTCTTTGAACGAGTCGGCGACCGCGGTCGCGGTGTCGGCGTCGCACTCGCGGTTCAGCGCGACGATGCCGCCGAACGCCGACTTCGCGTCGGTCCGGAGCGCGCGGTCGTACGCGTCCGCGAGCTCGTCGCTCGTCGCGCAGCCGGCGGGGTTCGTGTGCTTGATCACGGCGGCCGCGGGCTCGTCGAACTCCTTCACGAGGTTCAGGGCCGCGTCGGCGTCGTTGTAGTTGTTGTACCCCATCCCCTTCGAACCGGGGTTCAGCCGGTCGGCGCCGACGACGCTCGCCTCCTCGCAGCCGTCGTCCGCGTAGAGCGCGGCGTCCTGGTGCGGGTTCTCGCCGTATCGGAGCGTCGCGGCGCGCTCCTCGGAGGCGAACCGACGCTCCGGGAAGTCGCCGCCGGCGTCGCCCTCGACGGTCACGCCGACGGCGTCGCTGCCCTCGCGCTCCACCGTCACGCGGTCCTCGGCGAACCACCGGACCGCCCGCGGGTACGCCGTGAACTCCGCGTCGTGGAGCACCCGGTCCTTCAGCGAGTCGGCGTCGTCGTCGCCGTAGACGGGGACCGGCTCCTGGGTGACGATCGGGCCGTCGTCGATCGCCTCAGTGACGACGTGGACGGTACACCCCGTTGTCCGAACGCCCGCGTCCAGCACCTGCTCGTGGGCGTCCATCCCGGGGAACGCCGGGAGCAGCGAGGGGTGGACGTTCAGCGTCGTCGGCGCCGCGTCGAGGAACTCGTCGGTGAGCACGCGCATGTACCCGTCGAGGCAGACGAGGTCGAAGTCGTAGTCGGCGAGCCGGTCTAAGATTCGTCGCTCGTGGGACGCGCGCGACTCCTCCCCCTCGCGCTCGACGACCTCGGTCGGGATCCGTCGCTCCGTCGCGGCCTCCAACACGGGCGCCTGCTCCCGGTTCGTCAGGACGACCGACAGCTCCGCGCCGCCCGGAGCGGCGTCGGCGATGTGTCTGAGGTTCCGTCCCCGGTTGCTCGCGAGTCCGGCGAACTTCATACGCGAGTGGTCCGACCGATCGCGTATATCGATTGCGGTCCGTTCCGCCCGAGTATCCACGTTTGCGGATAGGATCGCCCGACCGGTCGCGAAAAGTAGGCTCACCTATCCACGTCCGTGCGCCACGCCATCGACACGTTTTTGCTGGCTCCGGGGGCAGTCGCGGACATGACGGACCACGCCATCTCGGGCCTGTCGCGGTCGGACCCCCTCGCGGCAGTCTCGCCGCTCGACGGGCGATACGCCTCGCGGACCGCGCCGCTGTCGCCGTACGCCAGCGAGGCCGCGCTGATGCGCGCCCGGACCCGCGTCGAGGTCGAGTACCTGATCGAGCTCGCCGCGCTCGACGAGACGCCGATCGCGCTCGATGACGACCCCGAGGCGGCGCTCCGCGACGTCTACGAGTCGTTCTCCGCCGAGGACGCGCGCCTGATCAAGGCGCTCGAAGTCGAGGGCGCCGAGGGGTACGCCGCGACCAACCACGACGTGAAGGCGGTCGAGTACTTCCTGCGCGTCCGGCTGGACGAGGCGGACGACTCCGGGGCGGTCGACGACGCGGAGGCGCTGTACCCGTGGGTCCACTTCGGGCTCACCAGCGAGGACGTTAACAACCTCGCGCACCGGCTCCTGCTCAAGCCCGCGGTGAGCGAGGTGCTCGTGCCCGCGATCCGGGAGGTCCGGGACGCCTTGGTCGACCTCGCCCAGGAGTACCGCGGGACGCCGATGCTCGCCCGCACCCACGGCCAGCCCGCGACGCCGACCACGTTCGGCAAGGAGATGGCGGTGTACGCCTCTCGGCTCGGGCGCGCGCTCGGCCGCGTCGTCGTCGCGAACGGGGACCTCTCCGGGAAGCTGGCCGGCGCCTCGGGCACGTACGCCGCTCACGACGCCGCCTACCCCGACGTCGACTGGCGGGCGTTCTCCGAGTCGTTCGTGCGCGGGCTCGACTTGGAACACACGCCGCTCGCCACGCAGGTGAACCCCTGCGACGACCTCGCGGCGCTGTTCGACGCGCTCCGCGGCGTCAACAACGTGCTCCTCGACCTGGACCTGGACGCGTGGCTGTACGTCTCCGACCGGTACCTCGGCCAGCGGACCGTCGAGGGGGAGACCGGCTCCTCGACGATGCCGCACAAGGTGAACCCGATCGACTTCGAGAACAGCGAGGGGAACCTGTCGAAGGCGAACGGCGACCTCACCTTCCTCGCGGACTACGTGACTGGCTCGCGGCTCCAGCGCGACCTCTCAGACTCCACCGTCAAGCGCAACGTCGGCGCCGCGCTCGCGCACTGTCTCATCGGCTACGGGAAAGCCGGGAACGGGCTCGCGAAGGTCGTTCCGAACGAGGCGGTGATGCGCGAGGAGCTCGCGGCGACCCCCGAGGTGATCGGCGAGGCCGTCCAGACGATCCTCCGACGCGAGGGCGACACCGACGCCTACGAGCGCGTGAAGGAGCTGACGCGCGGGCGGTCGGTGACGCTCGACGACTTTCGCGAGCTGTTCGGCGACCTCGACGTCGACGAGGACGTGCGCGAGGAGCTGCGGGCGCTGACGCCCGCGGGGTACGTCGGCGTGGCCGACGGACTCGTCGACGAGATCGACGAGTAGGCGTCGCGGTCGCGAGGGACGTCGCGATCGAGAGAGACGTCGCCGGCGTCGCACACCCCCACAAGAGGTTTGTCGGTCGCGCGTGCAGGTAGGGCTGATGCCCTCCGAAAACGACGACGACGTGGAGTACTCCGTCTTCGGCAACGAACCGAGCGACGAGTGGGACGACGCGGACGACGGTCGCGCCGATCCCGACTCGGCGCGATCGGGAGACCGACCCGAATCGCTGGCGGCCGGCGAGGGATCGGGCTGTCCGAAGTGCGGGAGCGAGGAGACCGAGACGGACGAGATCGCGACGAGCGGCACCGGCCTCACCAAGATGTTCGACGTGCAGAACCGCTCGTTCGTCGTGGTCTCCTGCGCGAACTGCGGCTACTCGGAGCTGTACAAGGGACAGTCGAAGGGGAACGCCATCGACTTCTTCGTCGGCTGAGAGCGACGCGGCGACGTCCGTGGCCGCTCCGCCCCGTAGCGGCGCTTGAGACCGCCACACGACGCCGGGAGCGACCGATTTATGTCGACAGAGGAACCGGTTTCGACCGCGTATGGTCTCCCTCCGTCACCCCTCCGAGCTCCCCGTCGTCGGCGTCGTCGCCGACGGCCGCACGTACAGGCACCTGTTGTACCTCCTGCTCGCCGTCCCGCTCGGGTTCGTCTACTCGGCGGTCTTCACCTTCGGGGTCGCGTTCGGCCTGGCCCTGTCGGTCGCGCTCGTCGGGCTGGTGGTCCTGTTCGCGACGCTGATCGGCGCCCGGCTCGCCGCGGGACTGGAGCGGCGGCTCGCGAACGCGCTGCTCGGGACCCACCTACTGCGCCCGGACGACCTCGCCGCCGCGGACGGCGCGCTCGCGGGCGCCAGGAAGTACGTGGACGCGCCGTCGACGTGGCGGGGGCTCGGGTTCCTCTCGTTGAAGTTCTGGGTGAGCCTGCTCGCGTTCGTTCCCCTCGTCCTGCTCGCGAGCGCGCTGCCGCTGGTCGCCGCGCCGCTTCGGTACCCGTACACGGCCGATTTCGGCGAGGTCAACGGCGAGCCGGTGACGTGGGCGATCGACACCCTGCCGGAGGCGCTGGTCGCGCTCCCGCTCGGCGTCGCCGGCGTCCTCCTCGCGCTCCATCTCGCGAACCTCGCGGCGTACGTCGCTCGGCGGATGGCCCTCGCGCTGCTCGGTCGCCCCGAGCCGTCCGAGCCGCTTCCGGCGGTATCGGTGAGCGGCGACGAGGGCGGGAGCGACAGCGCCAACGGCGACGGCGACGAGGGCGGCGACGGTGACACGGACGACGACGGTGACACGGGCGGCCACGGGACCGCCGGCAACGGTGACACGGGCGGCCACGGGACCGCCGGCAACGGTGACACGGGCGACGACGAGGCCGACGCCTCCGGCGACTTCGACTTCGTCGACGACCCCGCTCCCGCCGACCGCGACGGCGACGCCCGCTGATCCGGGGACGGCTCCCCGAGCGACTTATTCGGCTGGGCTCGTCAAAGCGGATATGGCACCGACGTTGGTCAACGCCGCGTTCGGCGCGCTGCTCGCGGCCGCCCTGCTCGGCGCCGCGTTCGACCGGCGCTCGGTCGCGGTCATCGTCGTCGCCGCGGTGCTCCCGGACCTCGACGCGGTCGCGAGCCTCGCGGTCCCGGGCGCGACGAACGCCCTCCTCCACGCCGTCTGGCTCCCGCTCGCGGCCGGCGTCGCCCTCTACTGGGACACCGAACTGCGGGACGCCTCCCGGCTCCGCGAGCGGGCGGGGCGACGGGGCGTCCGGGTCGCGTGGGTCGCGCTCGCGGCGTTCCTCGTCGCCGGCGTCGGTCCGGACCTGTTCGGCAGCGAGGGGGTGAACCTGCTGTACCCCCTCGCCGACGCCTACTACCTCGTCAGCGGGGGGTTCCTCCTCTCGACTGAGGACGGCGTCGTCCAGACGTTCGTCACGCTCGGGGGCGGGGGCCCTGGGATCCTCCCGCTGGAGGCGCTCGGCACGACGGAGTCGTACGCGATCCCGACGTTCGCGAACCCCGACGGCCGCCCGGGGCTCTCGCCGGGCGCCGAGCGCGAACTACACCTCGTCCGGACCGGCTGGCAGCTGGTCGTCGTCGCCGCCGCGGGCGCGCTGCTGGCGGTTCGGTTCCGGTGGGAGACCGACGACGACCCGGAGGCGATCCGGAGGTGACCCGATAGATGGTCTCGACGGTGGTCCACGCCGGGTTCGCGGTGCTGCTCGCCGCCGGGCTGCTCGACGACCGGTTCGATCGGCGGGCGATCGCGGTCCTGCTCCTCGTCCTCGTCGCCCCGGAGGTCGACAGCTTCCTCGGCCCGTTCATGTCGGGCGCCCACCGGACCGTCGGCCACACGCTCGCGATCCCCGGGGTCGCCGCGCTCCTGTTGTACTACGACACCCGGGTTCGGGAGACCTCGCTCGCGCGCGACCGGCTCTCGGCGCGGTGGGTCGCCGTCGCGTGGGCCGCGCTGTTCGCGCACGTCTTCGCGCACGTGGCGCTCGACTGGGTCCACCTCGACGGGGTGAACTACCTGTGGCCGCTCCGCGATCGGTTCCTCCGGCTCGAGGGGGAGATCCTGTTCTCGACCGCGGACGGGTTCGTCCAGACGTTCGTCGACCTCCGCGTCGACTCGGAGACCGGGGCGCGCACGGTCGACGCGGGGACCACGGGGACCACGGAGACCGTCCATATCAACAACCCCGTCCAGCCGCGCGATCCCGACGAGGCGATCGAGGAACCGGTCGAACGGATATTCCCGGTCGCGAACGCCGGCTGGCGGCTCTACCTGATCGGGACGGGGCTCTTCGCGCTCGCGGCCCGACGACTGCAGGACCGGACCCCGCCGGAGGGCGAGTCGTGAGGGGGCCGCGGTCGGGGTAAAAGGCCCACATAGTATGGCGGGGCAGTGAATCCCTCGGAGACCGTACGGCCTCGCGATGAGCCCTCGTTCACGCGACGACGAGCGCCTCGCCGGCGAGGAGATCGCCGTGGTCGGCGCGGGGTTCGGCGGCCTCTCCGCCGCCGCGTACCTCGCCGACGCCGGCGCGGACGTGACGGTGTTCGAGCGCAACGAGCATCCGGGGGGGTACGCCGGCCGGATCGAGCGCGACGGCTTCCGGATCGACACCGGTCCCTCGTGGTACCTCATGCCGGAGGTGTTCGACCGCTTCTTCGGTCACTTCGGCCGGTCGACCGAGGAGTTCTACGAGCTGACCGAGCTGGACCCCCTCTACGAGGTCGTCTGGAAGGACGGCGACCGCGCGACGATGCCCGCGGACCGGGAGGGGCAGAAGGCGCTGTTCGAGTCGTACGAGGCGGGCGCCGGCGACCGGCTCGACGCGTACCTCGACGACGCCGCGGAGGCGTACGACCTCGGGATGGACCGGTTCGTCTACCCGAGCCGCTCGCGGCTCCGGGACATGGTCGATACGGACGTGTTGCGGTCGGGGCGCGCGCTCCCGAAGCTCCGGACGATGGACGACTACGTCGGCGACTACTTCGACCACGAGAAGCTGCGGCAGATCGCCGAGTACAAGCTCGTCTTCCTCGGCGGGTCGCCGTACAACACGCCGGCGATCTACACGCTGATGAGCCACGTCGACATGAACCTCGGCGTCTATCACCCGACCGGGGGCATCGCGAGCGTCGTCGACGGGATGGCGGCGCTCGCGACGGACCTCGGCGCCGAGATCCGCACGGGGACGCCGGTGCGCGCCATCGACCCCTCGGTCGCGGCGGTGGGACCGAAGTTCGACGTGGAGACTCCCGGGGCGACCGGCCGGTTCGACCGCGTGGTCGCGAACGCGGCGCCGCCGCACGTCGAGCGCGACCTCCTCTCCGACGAGCACGCGCGCCGCGAGGCGTACTGGGAGTCGCGGACGTACGCCCCCTCGGCGTTCCTCATGTACTTCGGCGTCGAGGGCGACGTCGACCTCGACCACCACGCGCTCGTGTTGCCGACCGACTGGCGCCCCCACTTCGAGAAGATCTTCGACGACCCGGCGTGGCCCGACGACCCGGCGTACTACGTCCACGTCCCCTCGAAGACGGACCCGGAGGCGGCGCCCGAGGGCCGCGAGGCGGTGTTCGCCCTCGTCCCGCTGGCGCCCGGACTCGACGACGACCCGGAGACCCGCGAGCGCTTCCGCGAGCTGGTGCTCGACGATCTGGCCGAGCACGCCGGCGTCGACTTCCGCGACCGGGTGGTGTTCGAGGAGACCGCCTGCGTCTCCGACTTCCGCGAGCGCTTCAACGCGCCCCGGGGCACCGCGCTCGCGCTCTCGCACACGCTCGGGCAGACCGGGCCGCTCCGGCCGGCGCATCGCGCCCCGGGCGTCGAGGGGCTCTACTACGTCGGCGCGTACACGAACCCCGGGATCGGGATGCCGATGTGTCTGCTCAGCGGCGAACACGTCGCCGAGGCCGTGATCGAGGACGCCGGCGGCGGGGTGTTGCCGTCGGTCGTGCCGACCTCGACGCTCCGGTAGGGGCGTTCGGGAGCTCAGCGCCCTGCGCCGCTCCCGTCGACCGCCTCTTGCACGGCGACCCAGTGCGTGATCGTCCCGTCGTCGCCCGGGAGGGGCCGGAGCGAGACGCGATTCAGGAACGGGGTGCCGTCGCGCCGGTGGTTCCACAGCTCGACCGTCACCGGCTCCCAGATCGACACCGCCTCGCGGAGGTCGGCGACGGCCGGGTCACTCGTTTTCGGCCCCTGTAACAGCCGCGGGTTGCGCCCGCGGAGCGCCGCGAGCGAGTAGCCGGTGAGCTCGCGAGTCGTCCGGTTCGCGTACAGGATCGGGGTGTCGCGGTACGCCGGCCCGCAGAGCGTGACGCCGAGCGGCGCGTCGTCGAGGAGCCGAACGCGCTCGATCAGGCGCCGACCGCGGTCGGTGAGGTCGTCCGAGTCGGCGATCGCGGCGGGCAGGGCCGCCTCCGAACGCGTCCGCGGGAGCCGGTGCGGGTCGAGCCCGCGCCTCGCGGAGGCGTCGCTGCCGTCGGTGGCGTCGGGGCGATGGCCGAGGAGGTCGCGGAACGCGCTCCGGGCGGACGCCTCGTCGCACGCCAGGAACTCCAGAATCGCTTCTCTGAGACCCATCGCGCCGTCAGAAGTCCCTGCCGGTCGCGTGCAGCAGGCCGTCCGGGCGGTCCGCCGTGACCTCGTGCGTCGACATGCAGTGATCCACGGGAGCGTCCCGCATCAATCCGCGGTAACACCCACGTCAGTCGCCGGCCCCGTGGGAGGCGGAGACTAAAAGAGCGGTTTGGGAATCCCGACCCGTTATCCCGGACGGCGCGGAAGGGCGACGCGTGCAACGGAACATACAGCAGGCGAGTCGACCCCGCGGGCTCGCCACGGAGACGTGCACGCTCTCGGACGGCCGGACGCTCGCCTACGCCGTCGGCGGAGACGAGGGCGGGACGCCGGTCGTCGCGCACCACGGAACCCCGGGGTCGCGGCTGTTCGCGGCGCTCCTCTCCGAGGCCGCGGCCGGGGAGGGCGTTCGCCTCCTCGTTCCGGACCGACCGGGCTACGGGCGTTCGTCGGCGCCGCCGGTCGGCTGTGAGTGGCGCGACTGGCGGGGAGACTTAGGGGCGCTCCTCGACGCGGAGTCGGTCGACGACGCCGGGGTCGTGGGCTTTTCCGGCGGCGGCCCGTTCGCGCTCGCGGCCGCGGCGGACGAGCGGGTCGATCGCGTCGGGCTTGTCAGCAGCGTCGTGCCCCCGTCCGATGTCGGCCTCGTCAAGCTGTCGCGGATCCCCCTCGCCGTCCGCGTCCTCTTCCGGCTGTCGGGCGCGTACGCGTCTGTGGCCGGCCCCGAGGCGGTCGTCGGTCAGTACACCGACCGCTCGGTGTCGGAGGCCGTCTCGCGGGCGGTCGCCGACGACTTCCGCGAGGCCCTGCGGCCGGGAGCGAAGGCCGTCGCCCGGGAGAACCGGTGGTTCGGCGACGAGTGGGCCGGCCTGGACCGGCCGTCGGCCACCGTCCGCGCCTGGCACGGGACCCGCGACGAGAACGCGCCGCTATCGGCGGTGCGAGCGTTCGCGGATGAGACCGACGCGGGGCTCGCGACCTCCGAGACCGACCACCTCGGAACCCTCCTCGACCGTCAGAGCGAGGTGTTGCGGTGGGTCAGCGGCGCGTGACGGAATTCGAACCGCGATTAGAGTAGCGTCGCTGGCGGAACAACGAACACGGACGGACTCGCGGGGGTCCCGTGAGCAGAGAGGGACCGGAGGTCCCTCTTGCAGCCGGCGCGAAGCGCCGGCGATGCTAGCGAACGGGACCACGCGAGGGAACGAGACGAACGAAGCGAGTCGAGTGGACTCGCGGGGATTTTGAACCGGAGCCAGACGTGCTCGCTCACTCCGTTCGCTGTGCGCGACTGGCAGGGTTCAAATCCCGGCTCGTTGCAGTGTCGCGCCGCTCGCGGTGTTGCTCGCGGCGCAAAAACATGGACTCGCGGGGGTCCCGTGAGTGAAACGAACGGGACCACGCGAGGGAACGACTGAACGACCGAAGGGAGTGAAGGAGTGGACTCGCGGGGATTTGAACCCCGGGCCTTCCCCGTGCCAGGGGGATGATCTACCACTGATCTACGAGCCCTCGTACGCGTTCCATCGTTCCCCGCTGGATATATTAAGGCCTTCGACTCGGCGACGGCGGGGACACCGCGTCGCACGCGGACCGCCCGCTCCTCAGATCCGTTCGGAGTCGACGTACACGTCGAGGTCGACGTTCCGGGTCGACCCCTCTAGGTCGCGGACGGCGCGCTGGACGACGCGCTCGGCCTCGGTACGGATGAGCGGGACCGCCTTCTTGACCACCCAGTCGAAGGAGACGAGCCGCGGGAGGTCGAGCGCGTCCGGGCTGGCCGACCCCGGGTCGAACTCGACTTCGAGCGCGACCTCGCAGACCGGCGAGTCGGCGGCGTCGGTCTCGGCGTCGCCGTCGGACTCGGGGTCCGGCCCCGTCGATGTCACGCGCCAGCGCCCGCCGGCGTCGATATCTTTCGTGATCTCCCAGTCGATCCGCTCCGGCGGCTCGACGCCCGTCACCCGCGAGTGGGCCGTGTAGGTGATCTTCCACCACGCGAACCGGAGCGCGTAGCGGGTTCCGGGGCCACCGTCGCCCTCGATCGTCCGCACGTCGTCGAGGTACTTCGAGTAGCGGGCGTACCCCGGGAAGTCGAGCAGGAACTCGTACACCTCCTCGACGTCGGCGTACACCTCGGTGCTCACGACGAGTTCGTCCACGCAGAGACGTTCGGGCGGCGCGTAATAAGCGGTCCGGCGATGGAACGATTGAGAGGGTTGGATCGGTCGTCCGGTCGGGACAGCGAGTGGGGACAGAGATTCGGCCGCTTGCTTATAAAACGCCGACTGCGCGACGAACGCCTCCAAAGCCCCAGTCGGCTCCGGTCGAGGGGCTCGCTGCGCTCCTCAGTCGCTCGTTTCACTCGCTCCTTGCGGTGTCGCCGGCGGCGAAGCCGCCGGCTGCCCGTGGCGCTACGCGCCACGCTGCTTGCGTCGCCCGTCTTCCCGGAGCCGACTGCCCCTTTGAGTCCCACCCCAACCGCACCGCAACCGCGCCTCGCGCCTCCCCAGCCTCGTCGGTCGTCCGGAGCAACGCGGAGGACGACCGACTCCCTCGCGCACGCTGCTCGCGCCCGACGGGCGCGAGCAGGTGCGCGCCGCCGCGGAATTGTTTATATTTATAACGTGTAGTCGTGCTCGCCCGTCTCGGAGTCGAGGAACGCCGTCAGCAGGTCGATCGTCGCCGCGACGTCGTCGCCGTCGGCGGTCTCGGTGACGGTGTGGAGGTAGCGCGTCGGGATCGAGATGGCCCCGACGGGCTTCGCGCCGGCGGTGTTCTGGAAGCCGGCGGTGTCGGTGCCGCCCGCGGGCAACACCTCGTGCTGGTGGTCGATCCCCTCCGCCTCGGCCACGTCGGTCAGTCGGCCGTGGACCTTCGGGCTGGTGATCACCGAGGAGTCCTTGAGCTTGATCGCGGTCCCCTCGCCCAGCTCGGTGACGGCGTCGGCCGGCTCCCCGATCTGGGGGACGTCGTTGGCGACGGTGACGTCGAGGGCGACGGCGAGATCCGGATCGATGTCGACGCCGAGCGCATTCGCGCCTCGGAGCCCCACCTCCTCCTGTACGGTCGCCGCGAAGTGGATCGTCACGTCGGGGTCGTCGGTCCGGCGGGCGGCCTCCAGCATCGCGAACACGCAGATCCGGTCGTCGAGCGCCTTGCCGGTCACCCGGTCACCCATCCGCGTCGTCGTCTGGTCGAGCGTGACCAGGTCGCCGACGCCGACGAGCTCGGCCACGTCCTCGCCGTCGCGGCCGAGGTCGATGTACACGTCCGAGACCTCGTCGTCCTTCTCCGTCTGCTCCTCCGTGAGCGTGTGGGGCGGCACGGAGCCGATGACGCCGGTGAGGTCCTCCTCGCCGTGGACCGTGACGCGCTGGGCGCGGAGCACGCGGGCGTCGAACCCGCCGAGCGGGTCGACCTGCACGAACCCCTCGTCGGTGACGTGCCGGACCATGAAGCCGATCTCGTCCATGTGGGCCGCGACCGCGACCGAGTAGTCCGAGTCGCCCTCGACGGTGCCGACGACGTTCCCCATCGCGTCGGTGCGGACCCGGTCGGCGGTGTCGGCGAGCTCGCGGCGGACGATCTCGCGGACGTCGTCCTCGTATCCCGGAACACCGCGGGCCTCGGTCAGCTCTCGGAGCAGCTCGAAGTCGAAGTCGAACGACATGCGCGACGGTTGGCGCCCAGCGACAAAGGTGGAGAGGTTCCGGCACGACAGTCGGCGTTCTCCGGAGCGGGCCGCCGACGGTTCGTCGGCGCCGCGTCGTCGTTCGAGAACCTCAAACTCGTTTATCGTTGTTCCGCAACGCTTTTGCGGTGGCTCGCGGGATGGGAGAGTATGAGTGACGTCAGATCGGAACTCCGCGAACAGTTCCTCGACGCCTTCGGCGGCGCCGACTTCCCCGTCGAGAACCAGATGGACCTCGTCCCGGCGCTCCCGAACGGTCCGGCCACGAAGTTCGAGGCCGGCGACGTGAGCCTCACGGCGATGGAGATGGCCGCGAAGCTGGGCAGCGAACAGGAGTTCCCCTACGAGACCCCCGAAGCGCTCGTCGACGACATCCTCGACGGCCTCGAGGCGAAGGGGATCCTCTGACGCCGGCGCTCCTTTTGTCGGTAGTCGGCTCTCGCCCGTAGCGCGCCGCTCGCCGACCCCTCGCCGACCCCTCGCGATCCCGGCGAGGGGTTGATAGGCGACGAGCCGTTATCTGGATCGTGGCCGTCGAGCTCATCAGCGCGGTGCCGCCGTGGATCCTCCTCGGAGTCGCGCTCGGCGGGATCGCCTCCGCCTTCGCGGCGGTCGCCTTCTACCTCGGGGACCGGTTCGTCGCCCCGAGCGTCGCCGCGGCCGGCGACGGCGAGACCGCCGCGGGCGACGAACGACGACGCCGGGAGATCCGCGAGTACCTGACGGCCATCGACGAGCGGTTCCGCGAGGACCACCCGCTCGGCGAGGTGGCCGTCCCCTTCTACCTCCCCGAGCGCGGCGTCGCAATCACGTTCGACGCGCACGACTACTTCCGGCTGGAGGGAGAGGGCGTCTACACCGTCCTCTGCGAGCACGAGATGCCGGGTCGGGGGCTCGGTCGCCGCCTCCCGTTCGACGTTATCGAGCCGGACTGGGGGCCGGACCCGTCGGTCGAACGCGGCGGCCGCGACCCGGTGGCGGCGGCGTTCGCGGAGCTCGACGTCGCCCGCGACGCCGACGCAGACGAGGTGAAACGGGCCTACCGCGAGCGGGTCAAGGAGACGCACCCCGACCAAGGCGGCGACGAGGAGTCGTTCCGCCGCGTCCGCGAGGCGTACGCGACCGCCCGCAACCACGCCGGCGGCGCGGGCGAGGAGGCCGGCCGGGGCCGTCCCGCCGCCCGGACCGACCGTACCGATTCCCCGGCGGGCTTCGGTCGGTGACGGGGGGCGACCGGTGACGGGGAGCGATCGATGACCGGGGGCGATCGATGACCGGGACCGCGTTCGGCGAGCGCGCGGCCTACCTCGACCGCCACGACGCGCTCGTCGTGGCCGACCTCCACGTCGGCCGCGGAGAGGCCTCCGCGGTGTCGCTCCCGATCGGCGAGCGGGAGGACCTCGTCGATCGGCTCCGGGGACACCTCGCTCGGTTCGACCCCGCCGCCGTCGTCGTCGCGGGCGACGTCGTCCACACGTTCGACCGCGTCACCGACCGGAGCCTCGGGACGCTGGAGGCGCTCCGCGACGCCTGCGAGGCGAGCGGCGCCGCCCTCGAACTCGTCGCCGGCAACCACGACACCGCCCTCGCGAACGCGTGGGACGACCGGGTTCACGAGGAGTACGTGTTGGACGCCGCTGGTTCTCCCCGGACCGTCGTCTGCCACGGTCACGAGGCGCCGTCGACGGCGGCCGACCGGTACGTGATCGGCCACGTCCACCCGACGATCGAGATCGAAGGCGACCGCCGACCCTGTTTCCTCGGCGGCGAGGGCGTCTACCGCGGGGTCGACCTCCTCGTCCTGCCCGCCTTCACCCGGCTCGCCCCGGGCGTGGCGGTCAACGACATGCGAACGGGGGCGTTCGACTCCCCGCTCGTCACCGACGCGGACCGGCTGGCGCCGGTCGTGGTGGACCCCGACGCGAGCGATGCGGAGGGGTCGCTCCGATTCCCGCCGCTGGGGGAGTTCCGCGAGCTGTTGTGAACGCTTTTGTCGGCGCGGGAGTACTGTGACCTATGAACACGGAAAACGCCTGCCTCGGCTGCGGCGAGCCGTTCGACTGGGGCGACGGCGAGTGCCCGGCGTGCGGCTGGGACCGCGACGAGTGGGCCGCGAGCGGTCGCCACGGGCTGGAGAAGGAGGGGCACGGAGAGCCCGAGGAGGACGGCGGGTCGGGCGGTGGCGGCGGCGGAATGGGCGGACTCGGTCCTATCCGCTGAGGGCGAGGGAACGCGGTGGAGGGGAAACGAACTGGCGGCCCGCGGCTCAGTCGTCGGTCCCGAGCGTCCACGTCGAGGTGAACTCCTCGACGTCGCCGTCGTACGCTCGCTCATCGGGGTCCGACGAATCGACGTACGACGCGCCGGACCCGTCCGGGCCGTCCGGCCCGTGTCGGGCGCGGTGAAGCGCGTCGCACACGGCGCCCTGCCCGCCCATGTTCACGGCCGCGAGCCGGGAGCGCTTCTGGACCACGTCCAGCCGGTCCGCCCGGATCGGGTCGCCCTCGGGCGTCAGGAACAGCGTGTCGCTCGGCTCCGTCACGTGTCCGCTCGTCGTGACCCGGTCGAGGTAGTCGGCGATCGGCGCGGCGTCGACGACGAGCGATAACCCGCCGAGGTCGACGTGCGCCTCGTCCCCGTCGACCGTCAGGTCGGACCGTTCGAGCGAGACGACCTGTTCGGGGTCGGCCCCAGCGTCGAGCAGCGTCCGGACCGCCTCGCGCTGTCTGGAGACGCGGGCCTTGTCGGCGATTGCGGCGCGGACCGCCGCGACATCGCCGTCGGCGTCCGGGAACGTCTCGCCGAAGGTGTCGCGTGCGTTGACGCCCGTCGTGATCTCCTCGCCGTGCATGTGGTCGCACAGCTCGATCCGCGCCTCGCGCACCCAGTCGAGCGCCTCGACCTCGTCGCGGGCGTCGGTCGCCATCATCCACGCGAAGGCGGGCGAACACCACGCCGTCGGGAGCGTGAACCGGACCTCGACGCGGTCCCCGTCGACCTCGATCGCGTCGATGTAGTCGAGCTCGACGATGGACCGGGCGAGCTCGGGGTCCTCGACGCGGTCCAATCGATCCCTGACCGCCGCCGTCTCGTGGGGGTCGCCCGGCGGGTCGTCAGCGGATCTCTCCGCCGAGTCGCTCCGGGGATCGCCGCCGGCGTCGCCGGCCGGACCCGCGCTGCTCCCCGACATCAGTCCGCCGCGGCCCCCGCGTCACCGCCGTAGTGGGTGCCGAGGTCGAACCGCTCGGTGATGTCGTCGTCGCGGAACTGGCGTTTCTTCGCCTCGATGTCGATGTCGTACAGCTCCGCGGCGTTCTCGCCCATGATCTTCTTCATGGTTTCGACGTCGAGCTCGACGCCGTACTCGTCTCGCTGCTCGTCGGTGAGCTCGGCGTTCATCACCTGATCGACGAGCCAGTCCGGGTTCCACAGCGCGTAGTCGGAGCCGAACAGGATCCGGTCCTCGCCGAGCCAGAAGAGGAGCTCGCCCATGATCTCCCCGAACTTCCGCTCGCGGTGGGTCGACATCGCGGAGGCGACCGCGAGCCCGCCGTACACGTTCGGCTCCTGGGCCGCGATCCAGCAGAAGTCGTCGAGCCGCGGGAGCCCGACGTGGTTGACGATGAAGTTGAGCTCCGGGAACGACGAGGCGGCGTCGTCGATGTCTTTCACGTCGAACGCGTCGCGGTTGAGCGGGCGGATCGTCGGCCCCTTGTGGGCGTTGATATTCTCGATCCCGAGCTCCGAGCACTTCTCGAGGAACTCGAAGGCGTCGTCGCTGTCGAGCCGCCACCCCTTCGAGTCGCCGCGCCACTCGGCGGTGTACAGCTTCACGCCGGGGATGTCGTACTCCTCTTTGAGGTGTTCGAGGTAGCGCAGCCCCTCCTCGCCGTCGCGCGGGTCGAAGCTCCCGTTGAGCACGAACCGCTCGGGGTACTCCTCCGCAAGTTCCGCGTTCTGCTCGGTGGTGTTGAACCCCTCGTCGTAGAAGTCGTCGAGGTACGTCGGCTGGAAGATCGCCATGTCGGCGGCCGCGTTCCCGAACAGGTCCTCGGTCATCTTGTCGGCGCCGTAGTGTCGGTACGTGTCGATATCCCACTGCTCCTCCTCCGGGGTGAACCCGGTGTGGTAGTCGTAGAAACACTGGAGGAACTGCTCGCCCCCCTCGTGGATGATGTTCTCCTGCCGCGCGTCCCACATGTGAACGTGGCCGTCGATGACGAAGATCTCCTCGCCGTCCTTCTCGTACATACAAGTGAATGTGTGAATCGACAACACATAACTATAAGGATCGTTCAGGTAAATTACGCACCGGTTGTTCGTTCATCGGTCGAGTCGCCGGTTTCACTCCGTCGCCGTCGCGTTCGATGGCGGTCGCGACGCCGGGAGACCTCACCGTAACGAACGTTTATGATGTAGGCTGCGAGATAATATGTCACATGCAAGCAGCCAGACTCCACGAGTACACCGACGACATGAGCGAGGGACTCACGATCGACGAGGTAGACCGACCGCACGCGACGGGCGCGAGCGACGTGATCGTCGAGGTCGAGGGCGCCGGCTGGTGCCAGACGGACAACCACATCATCGAGGGGATGTGGACGGAGTACGTCCCGCAGGAACTCCCGCTGACCCTGGGCCACGAGAACGCGGGCACCGTCGTCGAGACGGGCGAGGACGTCGAGATCGTCTCCGAGGGCGACCCGGTGATCTGCCACCCGGTCCAGACCTGCGGCACCTGCCGCCCCTGCCGCCTCGGCGAGACGATGCACTGCGAGAACAGCGCGTTCAACGGCCTCACCCACGACGGCGGCTTCGCCGAGTACCTGCACACCAGCGAGCGCTCGGTGATCCCGCTCCCGTCCGGCGTCGAGCCGATCGACATCGCGCCCCACGCCGACGCCGGAATCACGGCGTATCACGCGGCGAAGAAGGCGGTCGCCGACCTCAACCCGGGCGACCACGCGGTCGTCATCGGAGTCGGGGGGCTGGGCCACATCGGACTCCAGTGTCTGAGCGCGATGAGCGCGGCCCAGATCACCGCCGTCGACCTCAAGCAGTCGGCGCTGGACCTGGCCGACGGCTACGGGGCCGACCACCTGATAAACCCCTCCGAGTCGGACGTGCCGGCGGAGATCGAGGCCATCACCGACGGGACGGGCGCCGCGCAGGTGCTCGACTTCGTCGGCGCGGACGTGACGACGGGCTACGCGCCCGACATCACCGCGGGCGGCGGCGACCACCACATCATCGGCTACGGCGGGCACGTCCACGAACCGTCACAGGCCCTGGTGAACGGCGAGTTCTCCTTCGTCGGCAACATCGTCGGTCGGTACGCCGAGCTCCAGGAGCTGGTCGCGCTCGTCGAGCAGGGCGACGTCGACCTCCACACGAGTCGGTACGACCTCGGCGACGTGAACACGGTCGCCGAGAAGCTCGAACACCGCGAGATCGACGGGCGCGCCGTGATCACCCCCTGAGTCGGGAGCCGACTGCCGAGCGCAGGCCCGACCCGCAGAAGATTTTTATCGATCGTTGTGGAGCCCCCGAGTATGGACCGCAGAGCCCTCCTCTCCGCGATCGGCGGATCCGTCGCCGCGCTCTCCGGGTGTGCCGGAGCTGATCCGGGCGTTGGTCAGACGCCGAACGGGACCGACGACGGGTCGGCGGCGGCCGACGGGGAGCGATCGTCCGGCGGTGACGAGTCCGGCGCGTCCCTCGCCGTCGAGCTCCGAACGGTGTCGCACGTCGTCACCGCGTACGAGCCGTCGCCGAGCCGCGGGATCGACCCGGCGCACGTCGTCTCCGAATCCGAGGTCCCGGCCGCGCTGCGCGACCCCCTCGCCGAGGCCCGCGACGGGCGGTTCGAGACCGACGACCCGAGCGACGCGCTGCTGGCCGCGGTCGACGAGTTCCGCGTGTACGACCGCGGCGAGCTCAGGCCGTACGTCGAGCTGGACGGGACGCGCTACGCGTTCGACCCGAGGCTTCCGACGTTCACCGCGGAGCTCGTCGACGAGGAGGCCGAGGGGGACGACGAGGACCGCGTCCTCCGGGAGGCGGGGCGGCGCGACGATCTCGGCTCCGAGGCCGTCGAGACGTTCGTTACCGCCTTGACGGCGTACGGTCCGAACGCGGCCCGCGGGGAGTACCGCCGGTGCGTCCGCCCGGACGCCGTCGCCGCGTTCCTCGACGAGTACGACTACCTGGAGGACGGACGCGGCGTCTCCCGGATCGAGACGACCGTCGAGAACGAGGAGCCGCCGTACGCGATCACGGCGCGCGAACTGACCGAGAGAGACATGTGGGACCGGCCGGTAGTCGACGAGTCGGCGCTCGACGGCGAGGTGGTGTCGCTCTTCGAGCGCGCGCTGGCGTCGTCGCACCGGGAGCCGGCGTTGACGACTCCCGATCGCAGTCAGTACTTCGCCGACGAGGTGCCGGACGCCTACAGGGACGTCGCCGCGGCGTACGACGAGCCGCCGTATTACCGGCTCGACGGGACCGTGTACGACATTATCGTCGGAGAGCCGCGGTACGACCGACTCCCGGTGTCGGTCTCGGTCGCGGCGAGCGAGAGCGCGGCGAGCGAGGCCCCCGACCGGGGGTTCACCCTCACGGTCGCGCCGGCGCCCGAGAACGCCGACGGCGACGCTGAGGGACCGTACACGTTCACGAGCCGGGGCGCGCTGCCGAGCGCCCTCTGGGTGGTTCACGACGGGGAGCGGACGGAGCTAGATATCGTCGAGACCGAGGGCATCGAGGGGCCGCGGCCGAGTCGCAGCGACGGCGAGTCGCTGGAGTCGCTCGACGCGGGCGACGAGATGGCCGCGACGTACGCGGTCCCCGAGGGGCTCTCCGAGGGCACGTACACGAGCCGCGGGCTGTTCCACGTCTCATGGGGGGTCCCGGACCGGACGCCCGACGAGCACGGGGCGTACCCGTTCGAGCTGGAGATCGCGGTCGAATGAGCCGGGGCGGCAGTCCGCCCACCGGTCGAGGGAGCCGCCGCGGAGGAGGCTCAAGTCGGCGTTTCACCCACGGGAAACGTTTTGGTTCGCTTTCACGACGTCCGCGTATGGACGACTCTCTTCGGACCGAGGCGGGGCTCCCGTCGTCGCAGCGGTGGGCGCTGCTCGCCGGCGTCTACGCGTTCGGCTGTGCGACCCTCACGGCGTTCGTGCTCTCCGACATGCTCGGCCTCTTCGCGGAGGTGATCGGCCTCCCGACCGCGTTCTCGATGCCGCTGCTCGCGACGCCGGCGCTCGTCGTCGGCGCGGTCGTCTGGTGGGCGCTCGTCGAGCGACCGGGGAGCCTCACCTACCCGCGCGGGGCCGCGTTCGGGCTGCTCACCGCGCTCGTCACCGGCGCCTTCTGGACGGTCCGGTTCGCGTTCGTCTGGGGGCCGGAGATGCTGACGGCCGGTCCCGTCCCGCTGCTCGTCGGGTTCGTGCTCGGCATGGTCGCCGTCGCGGGCGTCCTCGTCGGCCTCCCGATCACGTACGTCCGCCGTCGGAGCCGGCGGCGGTCGGACGCCGCCGCGACCGCTAACTCCTTGTGACCGGCGCGCACACCGATCGCCCATGGACGAGAACGGCGCTGACGCCGCCGGTTCCCCCGATTCGAACGCCGACCCGCTCGCCGACGCCGACGTCTACCGCGTGCTCGGGCCGGACGGGAGCCCCCTGCCGGACGCGACGGTCCCGGACCTCTCCGACGAGCGGTTCCGCGCGATCTACCGCGATCTGGTCGTCACGCGCCGCTTCGACGAGCGGGCGGTCAGCCTCCAGCGGCAGGGGCGGATCGGGACGTACGCGCCCTGCGCGGGACAGGAGGGGTCGGCGGTCGGGTCGACCCACGCGCTCGCCGACCGCGACCTGATAAGCTACCAGTACCGCGAGCACGGCGCGGTCGTCGTCCGCGACCTGCTCTCCGAGTACCTCCCCTACTGGATGGGTCACGAGTCCGGGACCGAGGCGATCGCCGACGGCAACGTGTTCCCGCTGAACATCGGCATCGGAGCGAACCTGCCGCACGCGGTCGGCGCCGGGTGGGCGTTCGACTACCGCGACGAGGACCGGGTCTCGGTCGCGCACTTCGGGGACGGCGCGACCAGCGAGGGCGACTTCCACGAGGCGATGAACTTCGCGGGCGTCTTCGACACGCCGACGCTCTTCTGCTGTCACAACAACGGGTGGGCGATCTCGATCCCCCAATCGCGCCAGACCGCGAGCGAAACCTTCGCCGAGAAGGCGACCGCCTACGGGTTCGACGGCGTTCGCGTCGACGGGATGGACCCGCTCGCGAGCTACGTCGTCACGCGGGAGGCGGCCGAGCGCGCCCGGGCCGGGGGCGAGGGACCGGCGGACGCGTCCGCCGACACCCCCCGCCCGGCGCTGATCGAGTTCGTCGAGTACCGGTTCGGCGCGCATACCACCGCCGACGACCCGACCGCCTACCGCGACCCCGACGACGTCGATCCGTGGCGCGCGCTCGACCCGCTCGACCGCATGGAGGCGTTCCTGCGGGAGACCGGGCGGATCGACGACGAGGGCGTCGCGGCGATCCGCGAGGAGGCCGACGACGTCGTCGCCGACGCGATCGACGTCGCGGAGTCGATCGAGGCCGATCCGACCGACATGTTCGACCACGCGTACGCCGACCTCCCGCCCGAGATCCGCCGCCAGCGCGACGAGTTGCTCGCGGCGATCGACGAGCACGGCGAGGGGTCGTTCCACCGAGAGGAGTAGGCGCTGCGGAGCGCGACGCTACTTATATATAGTCGCCCGCGGCCGCGGCCGCCGTTCGGCCGCTCTCCAGCGCGCCCTGGATCGACGACCACGCCGTGTAGTCGCCGGCGAGAACGACGGGACCCTCGGGGTCGTCGGGGTCGGGGAGGTCGGCGTGGACGCCGGGCGGCTGCGCGAACTGCGCGAACCGGATCCGGTGGACGTCGAGCGTCTCTAGCCCGTCGAACCCGCGGTCGGGGTACCACGCTTCCAAGGCGTCGCGGACGTCGTCCCGGAGCGCGTCGGCGGGGCGGTCCAGCGACGCCTCGCCGAGGAACGTCGCCGCGAGCAGCGCGCGGTCGTCGGGGGCGTACTCGGGGGCGACCTCCGACATCGGTATCACGGCGTTGGGCGATTCGTCGGCCGCGTTGAGCAGGATCCGCTTCCCGGTCTCGAACGACTCGCCCGCGGGGAGCGCGTACCAGCCGGTGACGTTGGGAACGGCCTCGGTGGGGATCGACTCGACGCCGGTCAGCCGCCGGGCCTCCGGCGGAGTGGCGGCGACGACGACCGCGTCCGTCTCCCGCGTCGAGCCGTCCGAGAGCTCGACGGTGGCCCCCTCGGCGTCGGCGCGTCCCGTGCGGAACGGGATCCGCCCCTGGCCCGCAGTTCGGACCGATTCGACGTCCTCGCCGGTCTCGATCGTCACGCCCGCCTCGCGGGCGCGGGCGGCGAGCGTCTCGGGGATCGCCGTCATGCCCTCGGCGGGGACGCCGATGGCGCCGCGGCCCATCGCGCGGAACGTGTACTCGAACACCTGCTTCGAGGTGGAGAGGCTCCGGTCGAGCGTGATCCCGCCGTAGAAGGGCTCGACGAAGTTGGTCACGTAGTCGTCCGCGAAGCCCCAATCGCGGAGGTACTCGCGGATGGAGTCGTCCCGCCCGGCGAAGAAGTCGCCCTCGTCCCGCTTCGAGAGGTCGTACCGGAGCGCGAGCGTCCGGAGCTTGTCCGAAAACGAGACCTCGTCGTTCAAGAGCGAGGGGATCGCCCCGCGGGGATCGCGGAGGGGGTCCGAGAGGGTCGACCGCGATCCCGGCCGGCAGATCGTCGCGCCGGGAGCGAAGCGCCGGACGTCGAGGGCGTCGGCGTCGAGCTCGGCCGCGACCGCCGGGTAGCTCGTGAACAGCACCTGAAAGCCGCGGTCGATAGTGAACCCGTCGACGGTCTCGGTCCGCACGCGTCCGCCGACATCGGGCCGTCGCTCGTACAGCGTCACGTCCGCGCCCGCCTCGGCGAGCCGGGTCGCCGCGACGAGACCGGCGAGCCCGCCGCCGACGACGGTGGCGTCTCCGTCCATACGCCCGATTCGGGTCGAGAGCTTATAAGCGGCGGCGAGTCGGACGCGCCCCGGCGAGTCCCGAGCGGCGAGTCGCGCTCGCGGGGCGGAGATCGGGCCGTCGCGCGCGCCGGACCGCGTCGGTCACACCGCGCGTCGGTCACACCGCCAGCCGGACGTCCGGTTCCGCGGTGAACGAATCCACGCACCGGTCACAGAGCCGCAGGTCGAGCTCTCTGGAGCCGGAGTCCGCCTCGAAGACGAGCGAAACGCGGCCGAAGGCGGGAGCGCCGCAGTGGGTGCATCGCCCCGCCCGCGCGTCGGGACCCGGCTCCGACCCCGACGGGTCTCGACCGCTCATGAGCACCGGGCGCGGCCGCCTGCCCTCTCAGCTGACGGTCGCGGTCCTTCGGTAATCGAAGCTCGTGTGATCGACCTCCGTCGCGGTCCCGACCCGGAAGTCGTCGTCTCGTTCGCGATCGCGGCGGCTCCCGCGGTCGCGGTCGATATAGCAGATGGCCGCCAAGTCATCAGTGCTCGTTGATCTGTCGCGGAGTCGAATCAAACCGTACCCTGTCGGTGGCTTTCACGTACAAGCCGCTTTTATATACTTAATTAGCCGCGATTCCGACGCGCGTCCGGGAGGTCCAACGCGTCGTGGACGACGTTTCGCACCCCGCGCCGGACGCGCTCCGAGGCGGCCTGTTGGGTGATCCCGAGAGCCGCTCCGATCTCCTCTAAACTCGCGTCGCGCGGAACGTCGAAGTAGCCCCGCTCCGCGGCGGCGGAGAGCGCTTCGCGCTGCTCCGGCGTCCAGGGCTTCGACCCCCGGTCGGACCGTTGTTCCAGCTCGTAGATGCTGTCGATCCTGAACTCCGTGATGTCGTTGTCGGCGAGGTACTGGTAGAACTCGGCGACGTTCTGATGGTCGGGAAACCGGAGCCGCAGCCGCCAGAAGTCGTTCGTGCTCTTGCCTTCGAGCACCGCGCCGTCGGCGTCGACGATGCCTTTGACGACGTCGAGCTCGTCGGTCACCCACTCGACGCGGTAGAGGCGCTGGCGTTCCTCGGCGCCGTCGATCAGCAGCTCGTCGAGCACGGCGACCGAACGCGTCTTGTCGCTGGCCTCTAGCGACTCGGTGAGCGAGTCCAACGTCGCCGACTCCCCGGTGACCCACACGTACGGTATCACGCGGTCGCCGGTCGGAACGATGCGTTCGAGCTCGGCCTCCAGCGCGAGGTCGGCGACGAAGCCGCCGAGCTCGAAGCGGTCGACCGAGATGCCGAAGTCGACGAGGATGGTCATAGAACATGTTTCTAATACAATAGTTTATATGTTCCTCTCAGCAACAGTCACGGATCGGTACGGATCGGATCCGACCGACGGACCGCAGAGACCGGCTCCGAATCGGCGACGTCGCGCCCGTCCGCGCGTCGAGTGAGAAGCGATTAGTCGCCGCCGCCGCAAGGGTGCGTATGGAGTCGACGGAGACGACGACGGCGTTCCGCGGGCTGAAGAGTCGCGCGTCTGGCCGCGTTCACGAGACCGCGGACCCGACGGCGGTGTCGGCCGAGGAGCAGGCGCGCGGGCTCGACCCCGCCTACGACTACGACGCGGTCGACCCGGAGGCGCTGTTGGGGTCGCCCGAGGACGGCCCGGCGGGCGCGGGGCGCGGCCACTGGCGCTTCGACGCGCTGCTCCCGTTCCCGGCCGAGACGGCGATCTCGGCCGGCGAGGGCGCGACGCCGCTCGTCCCGACCGATCGGCTCGCCGACGAGCTCGACGTCGATTCGGTGTACGTCAAAGACGAGGGGCGGAACCCCACGGGGACCGTGCTCGACCGCGGCCTCTCGGTCGCGCTCACCGCGGTCGCGGCGCGGGCGGCCGAGGGCGCCGACGTCGAACCGCTCGCGTGCGCGAGCCCGGGCAACGCCGGGCAGTCGATGGCGGCGTACGCGGGCCGGGCCGACCTGCGCTCGTACGCGTTCGTCCCCTCGCGGTGCGCGTTCTCGAACAAGGCGATGACGAACGTCCACGGCGGCGACATGCGCGTGGTCGGCGGCCGGTTCCCCGCGGCGGCCGCGGCGGTCGACGAGCAGCTGGAGACCGACTACACCGACCTCGGCGAGTTCGCGACGCCGTACCGCCACGACGGCGCCAAGACGCTCGCGTTCGAGCTGGTCGCCGATCTCGGCGACGCGCCCGACGTCGTCGTCGTCCCCACCGGCTCCGGCGAGGTGATCGCGGGCGTGTACAAGGGGTTCACCGAGCTGGTGCGGGTCGGCGCGGTCGACGCGGTCCCGCGACTCGTCGCCGCGCAGGCGGCGGGCTGCGCGCCGATCGCGGCGGCGGTCGAGCGCGGCCTCGACGAACCGGAGCCGTGGGAGACGCCCGACACGATCTGCGGCGAACTGGAGATCGCCGACCCCGCGGGCGGCGCGGCCGCGGTCGAGGCGGTCACGGAGAGCGGCGGGAAGGCGGTCGGCGTCGAGGACGAGGACGTGCTCGCGAGCGCGGTCGCCGTCGCCCAGAATGAGGTCATGGAGATGGGCGCTACCGGCGGCGCCGCGCCCGCCGGCGCCTGGGCGCTCAAGGAGGACGGATTCTTCGACGGCGACGAGACGGTCGTGCTGGTCAACAGCGACGCCGGGCTCAAGACGCCTGACGTGCTGCGCAGCCACCTGATGGGACAGGGTATCTGAGCGCGGGGGCGGCGAGCGCGGCCGGCTGGCCTCCACGCGCCGCCGCGGTCGCCGACGTCGGCCGGGGAACCGTTTTTACGTCGGCCCCCGTACATGAGAGTATGTACGTCCGCGACGCCAAAAACCGTGACGAGGCGTGGTTACTGGACGCGATCGAGCGGCTCGGGCTCGACGACGTCGCCTTCCGTTCGCGGGACTACGTGATCGCGGTCGACCAGGAGTCGGGCGACCGGGCCGGGTTCGGTCGGCTCCGGCTCCACCGCGGCGACGAGGGCGAGGAGAACCGGATCGAGCTCACCGGGATCGGCGTGCTCCCCGAGTGGCGCGGTCGCGGCGTCGGCGCGCACGTGGTCGAGCGCCTCGTCGACACCGCGGCCGCGGACGGGTTCGAGACGGTGTACGTCCTCACCGATCAGCCCGCCTACCTGACCCAGTTCGGCTTCGAGGAGGTCGACACCGACGAGCTCCCGCCGGCGCTCTCCGACCGGCTCGACGAGAAGCGAGAGTTCCTCGGCGGCGGCGTCGTCGGCCTGCGGCTCCCGGTCGACGCGTTCGAGATGCCGGACCGCTTCCGCGAGGCGTTCAAGGAGGCCGAGCCGGCGGAGTCGGCCGACGGCGACGAGACGGAGTCCCCCGAGGACTTCGGGATCGACCCCGAGTCGGCGACGTATAAGTACGACACCGGGCGGTGATCCGCGTCGAGGGCGCACCCGGAGCGCGGCCGCGACCCCGACCGCTTATCGCCCCGCCGGCCGACGACCGGATATGGACCTGATCGAGGCCGCGCGCGACGCGCTCGACGACGCGCACGTCCCGTACTCCGAGTACCGCGTCGGCGCCGCGCTCCGAACCGCCGACGGGACCGTCTACACCGGCTGTAACATCGAGAACGCGAACTACTCCAACAGCCTCCACGCCGAGGAGGTCGCGCTCGCGGAGGCGGTGAAGAACGGCCACCGCGAGTTCGACCGGATCGCCGTCACGTCCGGGGTGCGAGACGGCGTCACCCCCTGCGGGATGTGCCGGCAGACGCTCGCGGAGTTCGCGGCCGACGACCTCGTCGTCGTCTGCGACGAG
This sequence comes from Halorubrum sp. Eb13, assembly GCF_002252895.1. Lineage (NCBI taxonomy): Archaea > Methanobacteriati > Methanobacteriota > Halobacteria > Halobacteriales > Haloferacaceae > Halorubrum > Halorubrum sp. Eb13. The sequence goes on from NZ_NHPE01000088.1 coordinate 88,780, forward strand.
GGCGACGGCGAGACGAGCGCGTACACGCTCGGCGAGCTGCTCCCGAACACGATCTCGGAGGGAACGCTCGACGACGCGAGGGACGTCTGAGGGCGGAGGGGAGGCCGAGCCGCCGGGCGGCGGATCGCGAGACGGAACTACTTTTAAACGGCTCGCCGAAGGGCGGAGACATGACCGACGAAAGCGAGACCTCCGCCGACGGCGCCGCCGGCGGCGACGGCGCCGCGGGCGACAGCGAGGACCCCAACGACGAGGCCGGCTACCACGTCGAGGTGGGGCCAGACGACGTCGCCGACGCCGTGCTCCTCCCCGGCAACCCCGAGCGCGTCGACAAGGTCACGACGCTGTGGGACGACCACGACGAGGTCGCGCACCACCGCGAGTACCGCACCGCGACGGGCAGCTACGACGGCGCGCCGATCTCGGTGACGTCGACGGGGATCGGCTCGCCGTCGGCCGCCATCGCCGTCGAGGAGCTCGCCCGGGCGGGCGTGGACACGTTCATTCGAGTCGGCTCCTGCGGCGCGATCCAGCCCGGGATGGACGTCGGCGACCTCGTGATCACGACCGGTGCGGTCCGGCAGGAGGGGACGAGCGACGAGTACGTCCGCGAGGACTACCCGGCCGCCGCCGACGGGGAGGTCGTCTCGGCGCTCGTCGCCGCCGCGGAGCGGCTGGGCCACGACTACCACACCGGCGTGACGATGAGCGCCGACTCCTTCTACGCCGGCCAGGGCCGTCCCGGCTTCGAGGGGTTCGAGGCCGCCGGCTCAGACGAGCTGGTCGCCGAGTTGCGGGACGCGAACGTGAAGAACATCGAGATGGAGGCGTCGGCGATCCTCACGATCGCGAACGTGTACGGGCTCCGTGCCGGCGCGGTCTGTTCGGTGTACGCGAACCGCGTGACCGGCGAGTTCCGCACGGAAGGCGAGTCGCGAGCGGCCGAGACCGCGAGCCTCGCCGTGAAGCTCCTCGCGCGTATGGACGAGGTCAAGCGGGAGGCGAGCGCCGACCGCTGGCACGCCGGGCTCTCGCTGTAGACCGGAAAGCAGTCCCCCGGTCTCGTCGCCCTCACGGACGTTCCAAAGCGACTTTACCCGCGCACTGCGGAACGATAGGCATGAGTACACAGGTCGTCATCGTCGGCTCCGGCTACGCCGGGGCGGGTGCGGCGAAGGCGTTCGAAGACGAGGTCGGCGAGGGCGAGGCGGAGCTCACGTGGGTCTCGGAGCACGACTACCATCTCGTTCTCCACGAGGTCCACCGGGCCATCCGCAACCCCTCGGTCGCGGACAAGATCACCATCCCGGTCGACGAGATCAAATCGCCCGAGTCGGCGTTCGTGCAGGGGCGGGTCGTCAACGTCGACACCGACGAGCGAGTCGTCGAGACGGACGACGGGACGACCGTCGACTACGACTACCTGCTGCTCGGCGTCGGCTCCACGACCGCCTTCTTCGGCATCGACGGTCTGAAAGAGCACTCCCACCAGCTCAAGAGCCTCGACGACGCGAAGGCGATCCACGAGGACGTGCGGTCGGCCGCGGCCGAGGCGACCCGGTCCGACCCCGTCGAGGTCATCGTCGGCGGTGCCGGGCTCTCCGGTATCCAGACCGCGGGCGAGATAGCGGAGTACCGCGACAAGCACCGCGCCCCCATCAACATCACACTCGTCGAGGGGCTCGACGAGGTCTTCCCCGGAAACGACGCCCAGCTTCAGGGCGCGCTCCGCCAGCGGCTGGAGGACGCCGACGTGGAGATCCTCACCGGCGACTTCATCTCGAAGGCCGACGAGGACGCGGTCTACCTCGGCGGCGGCGGGGACGAGGAGGCCGAGGAGCTCGCCCACGACGTCTTAGTCTGGACCGGCGGGATCACGGGCCAGCCGGAGCTGGAGAACGTCGAGGTCGAGAAGGACGAGCGCTCCAACCGGGTCCACGCAGCCTCCGACTTCACCACCAGCGACGACCGCGTGTTCGCCATCGGCGACACCGCCCTCGTCGAGCAGGGCGACGACGACGTGGCGCCGCCGACCGCGCAGGCCGCCTGGCAGGCCGCCGAGGTCGCCGGCGAGAACCTCGCGCGGGCCGCCCGCGGCGCGCCCCTCCAGTCGTGGGAGCACTCGGACAAGGGGACCGTCATCTCCGTCGGCGAGAAGGCGGTCGCTCACGACGTGGTCGGGATGCCGATCAAGACGTTCGGCGGCACCCCGGCGAAGCTGCTGAAGAAGTCCATCGCGGTGCGGTGGATCTCGAAGGTCTCCTCGCCCGGGCGCGGCGTGAGCGCGTTCGGCGACATGTAGGCTCGGCGGTCACGACGTAGGCTCGGCGGTCACGACGTAGGCTCGG